>JBAQJG010000295.1:0-2497 GCA_049300145.1 Chthoniobacterales bacterium
GTGATAAGCAGTGAAGTAGTCACCTTGATGTTGCATCGCATTCTCCTCTCTGTGTTGCCCTGATTGCGTTTACCCGTATTCGTATCGAATTTTGGTTCGCATCTGGAGGTAAGGTTTTTGTAATACAAAAACCCCGGAGCCTGCGCGGGATGCGGATCAGGTGATAATCGAGATCCTTTTTCAGAATTCCGAGTTTGATTAACGAGTTAACGATTAACTTCATACGAGTTCTACTCCTTTTCTCGGACTGGCTTTTTGACCCGACGTAATTTTGCTTGGGATTTGAAAATTGAAATCAACTGGGCGAGTCGACGTTCGTAGTCGTTGCAGGTAGGGCAGTTGCCGTCGGCGTCGATCCATTCCGGGTGCTGCGCGAGCAGGTCTTTGTGCAGCTGCCTCCGCAACTGGCGATAGGTTTGGACCGATGGTCTCGGTTTAGGGGGGTCCGAACCTTTTTAACATTGGCTGTCAGGCCAGGGAGAAAACTGCCCGTTTTCTGGGGTTACGGAGCCTCGTTCGATACCTTTTTGGCAATTGGTCGAACATGTAGGTAATAACTGACAATTTTCATCTGACTAAGAAACAGCTCCCGCGCTTCATCGAAAGCCCGAGCCGAAGCATCAGGCACTTGTCCGTGCCACGCGAAAAAATCGTGCACTGACAGTCAACTCCGTTAACGCTGTGCCCGATAATGGGCTTGGTGCTCTAAGGCAGCCACCACCTTTTTGAATCCCTTAATCTCGGCAGCGGTAACACCTCGCGCGACTTCCCGCTCAAGCTCCAACAAATGGCTGCTGATACGGTGTGCAAGTTTGCGACCTTTCGCGGTCAGCGTGACGATAAACGTGCGCCGATCCGTTTTTCCGACCTCGCGCGTAATCAAGTTCCTTTTCCCCAGCCGATCCAGAATGCTGGTCAGTGTCGATCGCTTATGAGCAAGGCCACGATGGAGTTCGGCCACTTTCGCAGGCCCGGAATGGGCTAGCATTGCCAAGATGTGGGCTTCGCCTTGCGTCAAGCCTGGTTCACCTAACTTATCTAGGTAAAGGCCAATTCGATGCGTCGCCCGGTGCACAGGATGAACGAAGCTCAAAGGCATCTTGCTGCCAATTTGCGTATTGAAGTTGTCATGTGCGAATCTTCTAAACGGTCAGCGTTTGGCTGGAGCGCTTAATTAGGCGTTAATGGATATCAGCGGAAATCTTCCCGTGGCGGCGTGAACACCTGGACCTCCTCCGCGTCCTCAATGATCTCGATGCTGTGCTCGATGTTCGCCGGGATGGCGTAGGTGTCGTCGGGACCCAGTTCGTGTCGTGAGTCGCGTGTAAGCACACAGATGCGACCCGAGAGAATATAGCCGGTCTGCTCGTTCGGATGCGAGTGAAACGGGATTACGTTCTCTTTTCGGTAATGCATCTTGGTGACCATCGACTGTGGCCCAATGGCCAGGAGATCGAAGGCAACACCAAATGAATTTCGGTGCTTGGCTTCTTTAGGTTTGACGACGTGAATCATAGTTTCTTTTTGGATGAACAAAGCTCAAAAGACATCTTTGAGAAAATGTTTCAGGTCTGGCTCGACCCACGACTCTCGTGCGCGATCGCTGAAGAGCAACTGTCGCGAAGCCTGACAATTTCTCCATCACGCTTTGGAGTTGTGATGCGTCCAACACTCCACATATTGTCTTTAACGACATTTGTCAGCGCTCGCGATCGGCGGGTAACTGCCGTCGCTGATTTGTTCACGATATCTGGCAATAATTTGTCGGTAATATTCGATTGTTGACTCGGGTCCCAGTCCGCCGACGATGCCAATCGTCTTTATCTGGCGAGACATCACTCGACAGCAGTTGCTTGGATCTCAATCAGCGCATCCTTCGGCAATTGTGCCACTGCCACTGTTGTTCGTGCCGGTGGATTCTCGGGAAAGAAAGTGGCGTAGACTTCATTCATTGAACTGAAATCGCTCATGTTTGTTAGGAAAACGGTGCACCGCACCACTTTGTCCATACTTGATCCTGCGGCTGTCAGGATCGCCGCGACATTGCGAAGAGCGCGGTCGGTTTGTGCGGCAATACCACCATCGACAATTGCAGCGGTTTCGGGGTCGAATGGAATTTGACCGCTGACAAATATCAATCCATTTGCCCGAATTGCCTGCGAATAGGGGCCAACCGGCCTGGCTCCGGCATCTGTTGCTATCACGGTTTTCATTTCTTCCTCAACTTAGAGCTCATCAATCGTTATAGGGTTACGGTTCCCCGGAGTAATTCCACAGCGTGTCCGCCAACACTGATGTTCGTGACGCGATCGCCTTCCCGTTTTGCTCGAACAAAAATTTGACTGGGCCGGCCAATCTCGACACCTTGGCGGATCAGCACCTGCTCGTCGCTGTTTGCAACTCCATATCTCACCATCCAACCGGAAGCGCAGCCCGCCGCTGAACCGGTAGCCGGATCTTCGCCGCCGTAGAAAAACATACGTGCATGCACTTCAAG
>JBAQJG010000296.1:0-2436 GCA_049300145.1 Chthoniobacterales bacterium
GACTTGCTTTCCCGTGTGGAACGCGGCGAGGAAATCCTGATTACCAAACGAAGCAAGCCGGTCGCTGTCCTAAGTCCCTATCGTCCACCGCTAATGACAGCGGAACGCAAAACGGCCATTCAACACGCGATCGATGTGATGTCGAAGGGCCTGCCTTGGGGCGACACCTTACAAAGGTTCAACCGCGACGAGATGCATCGGCGGCGATGATCAGCTTCGATACGAATATTCTCGTTTATGCGACCGCTTCAATATCTGATGTCAATGTGATGCGGGCGCGTGACCTCGTCGCCCGGGGGTGGCAGGGTGGCAATCATACGACAATCTCTTCGATCAAAGTCCGGACAATCCGCTTGCGAGTAGACGACCCCACGGCATGAGCACTCCACGGCATCCCTGGCCGGCGTGACATCAAAACATCAATTATCGTCAGTACCGTCCGGTTAACTTGAGAGGTATTGGTCAGGAAGCCAATGGCGGCGGGGCTTTTCGGGTGACAAAGGGCGTCTCCGACTTGAATCGGAAATGGCGGTTTGCACAAGCGTTCCGGGTGTCGCCACCCCGGAGTCGCCATGTACCTCGGCAAGACCCTGTTTGCGCAGATCATGGACTTCCTGCCGTGGAAGACCTTCCATCGCATCGTCGATCGATACAGCGGCGATTACCGGACGCGCAGCCTCAGTTGCGCCGAGCAGTTTCGCGTCATGGCCTTTGCGCAACTGACCTACCGCGAAAGCTTGCGCGATATCGAAGTGTGTCTGGCGGCTCAAGCCGGTAAGCTTTACCACATGGGCATTGGCGCGGCAGTCGCTCGCTCGACGCTGGCCGATGCCAACGAGTCGCGCGACTGGCGCATCTACTTCGAGTTGGCTCAACGCCTGATCATCAAGGCCCGCGCGCTCTACGTCGACGAGGACTTCGGCGTAGAACTGGCTAATACCGTGTATGCCCTCGATGCCACGACCATCGATCTGTGCCTGTCGATGTTCCCGTGGGCGCCGTTTCGCTCCACCAAGGCGGCCGTGAAGTTGCACACGCTGCTCGATCTCCGGGGATCGATCCCCACCTTCATCCACATCTCCGACGGCAAGATGCACGACGTCAATGTGCTGGACCTGCTGCTTATCGAGGCCGGTGCCTTCTACATCATGGATCGGGGTTACCTGGACTTCGAGCGGCTCTATGCGCTCGATCAGGTGGGAGGCTTCTTCGTCACCCGCGCCAAGCAAAACCTCGATGCACGGCGCTTGTATTCGGCGCCGGTGGATCGCGACACGGGACTCATCTGCGACCAGACCATCGCCCTTAACGGCTTCTATGCCGCCAAGCACTACCCAGGCCAACTGCGACGCATCCGCTATCGCGATCCCGAGACCGGCAAGAACCTGGTGTTCCTGACCAACCAGTTTGCCTTGCCAGCACCGACCATCTGCGCCCTGTACCGGTGCCGATGGCAGGTGGAACTGTTCTTCAAGTGGATCAAGCAGCACCTGCGCATCAAGCGCTTCTACGGCACCTCCGAGAACGCTGTGCGGACGCAAATTTGGATCGCTATCAGCGTCTATATCCTGGTGGCGATCATCAAGAAGCAACTTCGATTGGACGTATCCCTGCATGCGCTGCTACAGATATTGTCGTTGACGCTCTTCGAGAAATTACCACTGAAACAAGCTGTTGCCAGCGTAGAGCCATTCCCAAACAACCAAACATTTCATAGTCAACTGAATCTATTCGAGTTTTAACCGGACACTACTGATTCAGATTACGCTTTTTATGGCTCATCTTCGTGGGTCCAAGGAAAGAGAACGGCTGGGAAATCTGCAGCATAGCGCCGTCCTTTCGCTTCGCGGTGGCGGTCCAGTCGCGGGCTCAGATCCGGTTCTACGACCTTGCGGTACAGATGCCAGGTCGAATGGGCGAGCACCGGCAACACCACCGCGAGTCCAACAAAGAACGGCAACGAGCCGATCACTAGGGCGGCGGCGACGAAAAGACCCCAGGCCGCCATCATCAGGGGATTGCGAAGAACAGCCCTGAGCGATGTGTGCATCGCGATAGCCGCGCCGACATCCCGATCCAGGAGCAGCGGGAAGGAAACGACGCTGATAGTCAGCGCGAGAACGGCGAACAGGAAGCCGATGCCGTTTCCGGCGATGATGAGGGTCCAACCCGCGGGGGTGGTGAAAATGTCGCTGAGGAACTGCCTGATCGATTGCGGCAACCCGTAGCCGAACAAAGATTGATAAAGCAACTGTGCGGTGGCAAGCCAGAGCAGGAACACGATCATCAAGACCAACCCCATGGCCGCGATGGCGTCAAGCGAAGGGTATCGCAGCAGCCCGAAAGCGTGCTTCCACGAAACCTCGACACCTCGTTCGCGCTGTCGGCTCAGTTCGTAGAGGCCGATGGCCGCGAAGGGGCCGATCAGCGCAAAGC
>JBAQJG010000297.1:0-5340 GCA_049300145.1 Chthoniobacterales bacterium
AGTTGCAATACCGAATACTGATTTAGACATAATGATTTCCTTTGTTTGTATGAGGTTATTTTGTTACTTCGATCCTTTAACTTCCAGTTGATTGTCGATCTTGGCGCCGCCTGCCGCTGATTTTGCAAGCTGATCGATTCTTGCTTTTTCTTCGGCAGTCTTAACCGGTCTGCGGAGTGTGACTTGGCCACTCGCGGTAATGATCTTGATGTTTTTCGCAGTCATTGAGAGCCCACCGTCTTTCATCAGCGCTTGCCGGATGGCCTGAGTGGTCTTCAAATCCGCGGAACTGTTTGACTGGTCGCCAGATGTCTTAGTTTCACCAGAGCGATCGCGCTGGTTTGTTGCCGTGTTATCGGGCTCCGCTGTCTTATCGTCGGCGGTTAACGCCGTTAGGCCGAATGCGGTGAGACAAGCTAAAGCCAATAAGGTTCCTTTCATGAGCTTTTTAGTTATGTGTTCTTTCGTTTCAAGTTTGTGACGTATCGGTGTTACTGATCGCGACCAATACGCCCAACGGTTTGGTTTATTTACAAAATTATTTGGCCGCGACGTTGATCACGGACTTAGCCAACTTGGTTAGCTTTTTATCCGTGTCTGATTCTTCCGTCAGAGTAGTCTGAAGCAACTGCGCACCCTGCCGATCGCCGAGCAGCTCGGCGTATGTTCGAGCGCAGCCGTAACCAGCCATCTCATAGTGTTCAACGCGTTGCGCTGCAGCAATTAGTCCGGCATCGCGCACTTCCTCTTCAGCATCCTGTTCGATCATCTCGTCGCCCTCCTGAAGTACACCCTCCATGCCCTCACATTTCGGGCCGCTGGTTGACTCATCGTGGCTCTTTAGCACTTTTTCGAGACGCGCCGCGTGTTCCTTCGTTTGTTCGAGATGCTCTTGGAAACCCGTCGCAAGCTGTTTGTTAGTGGCGGCTTTCACCATTTTTGGCAGCGCTTTGATAATCTGCTTCTCCGCGCTAAAGAGGTCTTTGAGTTCTTGAATGTAAAGGTCTTTGAGTGTTTCCAGTTTCATATGTGTAAGTCATATCGCTTCTAGGAGCAGGTTCGGTCGCGCCGCGGATGTCGCTACGCGACCGAACATCTGTACGCACATCTCATTTTCCTAATCCTTCCCTCGTGGATAGGATTTTGACCTATCCTGAGATCATTCGTCGTCCCGATACTCTCAGAATTGTCACTTGCGCTGCCATGTTTCAGTAATGGAATCCCACAGCCAATCAAACGGTCGGATGTGCACAAACTCGCCACCTTGCGGCGTCTTGATCAATTCCGGACGTGGCCTTGGCTCGACGAAAAGCGTTTTTGCTTATGCTTTGACGAGATCATCACTGGTAGTGATATCCCGATCGTCGCGCGATCCAACGTTGGCCAGGACCCGGTAGTAGAGCTTCACTTTTTCCCAGCCGGCACTATTCTCGCGAAGCGTGATCTCATCCAACGCCCCGCCTTCGTAGTAATCGAAGACCTCTTTCGAGAGCGTGCGCCGCGCGGCGCGCGCGTAATCAGCGACGTTGAGGAGCGGCTCGGAATCCATGTATCCCAAGCCTCCTGCAAAATTCTACCTTCGACAACTCCGCCACAGAGCCGATGTGGCGGATCGCCGCTCCCGCGCACGTAATCAACGCGTTGCCTGAGATCAGGCGCTATGGCATCGTAAACGCGATGAGCACTGCGGAGCTAAAGGAAATCATCGATCAACGAACTCCCGAAGAGCGGAAATGGATGACCGCTTATTTGCTGGATGAAATGTTTTCTGTTCCCGAGCTGCGCCAAACCGCGGAGGAATTGTCCAAACTAGCACGACGCAGAGGCGATTTGCGAGCAGGGCGCTCGCGCGTATCAGAGGCCGAAGCAGAGCAGTACTGGGGCAAACACGAAAAGCGGAGTGAATGAGGCGCTGGCCCCGAAAGTTTTCGGGACTGGCACTTCGTCCTCCATCAAGAAGCGCTGGAGGAGATCGACAAGCTTAGGCCTGGTGAACGGCGTGATGTCAGAGCCGCTCTGGCGGAACTCACAGATGACCCATGGCGGAAACCCGACGGACAAATCCGGCCGCCTAACAATCGCATCTATTTGGTGAAGAATGTGGGTAAAGCACGAATAGCGTACTGGCTCGACGCTTTTGCACGGGAAGTTTATGTGGTTCGCGTCGAGCGTTCTTGAGAGTGAAGACCAAAAAGAAAAAGAACAAACACAGCGGCAGCAGCTTCGTAAGTTTCCTGAAAAACCAAGGCCTGCACGAGGAAGTGCACGGAGCGGCTCTCAAGCGTGCCGTCGCACTGAAAGTGCATGATTTGATGAGACGACAACGGATGAACAAAAGCGCGATGACCGCGCGAATGTGAACATCGCGCGCCGCGATCCATCGATTGCTCGATCCGGAAAATACATCGGTCACGCTTGCGACTTAACCGGGCCGCGAGATCGCTTGGGCGCACGGTAAAAATCGAACTGGTGCCCGCGTCGCGGTGCCCCGGATCCTAAGCCACTCCAGGCCCGCCGAAGCGATGTTGTTTCGCAAAGGGGGACTACGCGGCACACTTGCGCCGAAGGCCTGTCCTCTGATTTCTGATCTCTGATCTCTGATCTCTGAATCGCCGCTCAAAGGCGGCAGGAAAACAGAATGTAACCAATCCGGTTCGCTAGCGGTCTTCTACGGTAATGCGAACGCGTCGGAAGAAAAATTCGGGGCCGCTGAGCTCCGCAATAAACGAACACATCAAGACTACGGAGCCGACCATTACGCAAAATGGCGCGCTTTATCAGGTACAACACAGACAGCCCAGCTTACCACTACCCAGAATTCTTTCGCGGCTCAGCTTCAAAAATTCGAAGTCAGATAGAACTCTCGAAAATCCATTGACTCCTCGTCGGGTGCTCGCTGAGCCGGTTGAATCAGCGTTTACGAGGTGATGAAACGCCTTCCGCACTCCCTGGCTTTCAGTGTCGTGGCGGCAACGCTTGGCACGGCATTCTTCATTGCGTTCTTGGTCGGGTTTGCCTGGCTCGTGCGCGCTGACATCATCCCTCTCAGATGACGAGCCGATTCTCGATACTGGATTCTGGATGCTGGGATCCTTTGTCCGGATTGGCTGTGCTTCGCGGTCGGTCAAATACCTAAAGCGGCCAACAGCGCGGAATATTCGGTCACCAGAGCGACCAGCTCCGGGTGAGACGCTTCAAAGTTTTGCACGGATTGTTTTAGCTCGTGCAAAAGCGTCTTGGTCTGTTGCGGTTTTTTCTTGGTGCGAGTCGCTTCATGGGTCGAGGCCTCGACCAGACGGGCGATACTCTGCGCGTGCTCGTGATGAGTCTCTGAAACTTTTGCAATGGCTGGCGGCAGCTTCGACAGCAGGCGCAACAACTCGGCCTTCTTGTCGGCCGGAATATTTTCAGCCGACTCAACGGTTGATTTGATCTTCTCGATGCGCTCGTCGGTCACCTATGAATCCCGATTCTATCCGCTTGCTGGCGTTTCTCCAATACGAGAGGATTCACTCAACTGTGAACCACGCTGGATTGAGATGGGAGAGAGGCTCTTTCAACTTGTTCAGCTGCACCGCCGGGCCATGCACTTCGACCCGGGCGAGATCCACCATAGTGACCATTTCCGCGAGCAGCGCGCCCAGATTGCCGAGATGCGCGAGAACGCCTTCGGCATCGGTGTAGCCTTCGCGGCAGAAAATTTCGCCGCCGTTGACATGCGACGCCGTCTCGTCGAGCCGTAGCCTTGCGCAAAGGCTGAAGCCCTGTGCAAAGCGGAAGCTTTGGCGAAGGTGGAATCGACTGCTCCGCAGGCGATGTTAAAGCTACGCATCATACGCCGCTTATGATGCCGCTCAGCTTGGCACAAGCGGCCCTTTCCCCTTTTTTCATCGACAGAAATGGAAGCTTTTGCCATGCTTCGCGGTATAATTAAGTAGAAACCCAACTTATTATGAGGACAAAATCAATTCTGTTCGCGAGCTGCGTTGCAGCAATCACATTGAGCGCCTCGGTTGCCATGGCCGGAGGGCATGGTGGCGGGGGCGGAGGTGGTAGAGGGGGCGGGTTTGGCGGCGGAGGTTTTAGAGGGGGTGGCTTTCGCGGTGGTGCGGGATTCGGCGGAATGAGGCCCGGTTTCGCTGGAGCCGGATCGCGTTTCGGTCCCGGAATGTCCCGGAACTTCCATGGTGGTCACGATTTTGGCCACCATCATGGGTCCCATGATGACTTCGTCTTCTTTGGCGGCTTTGGTTATCCGTTCTTTTACGGTTCGTATTAGGACGACTACTATCCTTACGGGTATTACCCGTACGGATATAATCCGTACGGCTACGGCTACGGCGGATACGGATACGGTGGCTATGGATACGGGGGATACGGATATGGATACGATTCTTACAATCAACCCGGTTATCGAGGTTATGCAGGCGGGAGAGGTTCCTCGGTTCGGGAAATGCAGATGCGTTTGGCGCGTGCAGGCTATTACCGCGGCCCGATCGACGGAGTCATGGGCCCTCGAACACGTTACGCAATCCGAGCTTACCAACGTTCACACGGTTCGCGCGTGACGGCGCGATAACGACGCCGCGAGACGACGGAGCGAACGATACAACGATTCCTTGGCTCGCCGTAGTCCCGCGGCTTCGGAACGAAGGCGGCTCGAATCTCAACTCTTCTTCGCCAACGGACGACGTCGCCGTGGCGACAACGCTTTAACCTTTCAACGCGCGGATAGGCCAATATTGAATGTTTAAATTTGACTTCGCCTTGCCCGGACAATGAGAGAACAAAAGGATTTGGGACTGCTGATCTTGCGCGGGGCCGGACCGTTACTCGCTCTGACTTTCGGCGTTCAAAAGATCGGCTGGTATTGGTCGGCCCTTCACGCCGGAAAATCTTTTTCATCGATCGGATTGGCGCCGTTGATCGCGAAAATGGGTTTTCCAATCCCGGTCGCGCTGGCTATATGGATCACGTTCAACGAATCAATCGGCGCATTTCTGATCGGGTGCGGCTTTTTGACAAGATTATTAGCGGCCAGCCTCGCGCTGGGAATGGGCGGGGCACTCTATACCAGTGTTCGACTTGGCGAAGACTGGCTCAGAGCAGCGCTTTACTTGATCATCTTTATTGCCTTGACCTTCACCGGTGCTGGCAAGTTTTCCGTGGATCATCTTCTCGAGCGCAAGAAAGCTCCGCTTGGGTAACGCAAAATCCGCAGTAACGATCCGCGATCTCGGAAAATCCGCGCAGGCCCCGCGTCGTTGGAGACGGCGTGCCCTCACGCCGCAGAATCGACAAATGAAACGAAAAACGGCCTGAGGGCAGGCCGTCTCCAGA
>JBAQJG010000298.1:0-7422 GCA_049300145.1 Chthoniobacterales bacterium
GAAGAGAAAATTGGACGACACCCCATCGATCGAAAGCGAATGAGCGTGACTTCATCGCGCGGGCGCGCCGCGAAAACCGAATATCGCGTCGTTCGCTCCTCAGATAAAATGAGTTTGGTCGAGTGCCGATTGCATACCGGACGCACCCATCAAATCCGCGTCCACCTCCATCATCTCGGTCACCCCGTGCTTGGCGACAAAGTTTATGCGCCGAAATTGGCGAAAGAGTATCCGCGCCAAATGTTGCATGCCTGGAAACTTGGGTTTCAACATCCGCGGACAGGCGAGTGGAAAAGCTTTGCCGCGCCGTTACCAAACGATTTCACCGACGCGATCCGCTCGATCGGACTCTCCGGCGTAAATTTAGGCGGCGAAGCCGCATTTATTTAACATCGCCCGACGGAGCGGCCGATCCACCCTCGCGCGATTGATACAGGTGGATCGAGCAGTCTCTTGCTCGATGCTAAACTTAGGCGGCGAAGCCGCACTTATTAAAGCCCGACGGAGTGGAGATCGCCGCTCGTTGTTTAGACGCGGGCCGCTGGATCAATACTCAAGGGAACATCAGCTCGCGGCGCGGGTTTACGCGGCGCGATCCCGCCTCGTCGCAGGACTCGCTGCAAACCCGCGCGATACGCAGCGACATCGACAAGTTCCGCAACCCGGCGTTTCAATGCGCGCGCTCTGGTCGCAAGAAAAACCACGAAGAGCAAATACGGGACGATGAACCAAAGATCGACATGGGAAGTGTTGAGCTGCCGATAAATCAAAAGACTCAGCACAATGAGATTGAAGATGACGGTCGTGGTGACGAATCGAGTGCGGAGGCGGACGCGCGTGAGGCATTTTGCACCGCCGTGATACTCGGTCACGGTCTGCAGCGCGATGCTCCACCAGAAATTTCCGTAAATCTGAATGTCCCACTCATTCCAACCGGTATCGGTGGAATAGCGCCAGCCTTCTTCCTCGAGCAACTGGAACATGGCGCCAAGCAAATGATGACGGTCTCTCCCCTCTTCGCTCCAAAAAATTCGGCGGCTCAAGCTACCGGCGAGATTCGCGCCGGCCGGCAAATGTTCGTGCGTCCGAATCACATTGCGCGGTGTGCGCTTAAAGTGCAGCCAGGTGAAATAACGAGAAAATCCTCGCACGAGCGGTTGAGCGAAGGCCAGAAACAGGACGAGCAGGCGAGCGTGGACGGTATCGAATTTCGGTTCGATGCGCGCCCGCACCATGTAAGAGAGAGCGACGCAGAGCGTTCCGCCAAACATCAGATAAGGGACAACGCGAAGGACCGGCAAAAAAATCCCTAGACCAAAAAGAAAAATCGTAAGCGCGAACCATTCGACACTGCCCAGATAAACGGCCACGTCCGATTGCGGCGTCGGATAGATCGATTGAAAAAAACCGTCCCCGAAAATTCCATGATAAATGACCGGCCGATCGATGAACCAACTGAACCGCGGTGTTCCATAAATCTGGCCGCGCCATTTCGCCGTCCCGGTTGGGCCGAAGAAAATCAAATGCTTGAAGCGCAGCAATGATTCCGCTTCGCCGTAGCCGTCCTGTTGTTTTAAGAAAGCGCGCAGGGTAAAGCGGCGATGATGCCATACGATGGCGGTTGGGCTGAAAGCGATGACGCAACCAGCCTGTTGAAGCCGCCAGCAAAAATCGACATCGTCACCGGCCTTGCGATATTCGGCATCGAACCCGCCGATGTTCTCAAAGGCCCACCGGTAGAAGGCCATGTTACAGCCGGGAATGTGCTCCGCGATTGTGTCCGTGAGTAAAACATGACTCGGCCCGCCCGGCGCTGCGGCGACGCAAGCCTGGACCCAATTTTGCGCCGGCGGAGTGACGTTGGGGCCCCCCACTCCGGCGTATTCGTCGCTCACGAGCGTGCGGATCAAGTAGTAGAGCCAATCGACGTCTGCCATGCAGTCGCTGTCCGTGTAGGCGAAGACTTCGCCTTTGGCCGCGACCGCGCCGGTGTTGCGGGCGTGACTCAAGCCGCAATTACTTTGATGGATGTAGCGGACGCGCGGGAACTGCGCCGCGATGTAAGCGGTGTCGTCGGTGGATCCATCATCGACCAGGATCACTTCGTAATCGGGATAGTTCAGTTTGCCTAGCGAGTCCAGACAGGCAGCAAGCGTTTGTCCGCCGTTATAAGAACAAACAATAATAGAGACAAACGGCGCTCGAGGCAGATGAAGATGCGGCAGCGCGGAATTGTCTTCGCCAAGTTTCTCCCGAAGCGCGGAGAACGCCTTTTTCGGTTCGCGTTCGCGCGTGACGATCCCAAACGCCCAATCGGTGATTTCCTGCTCGCCAGTGAACCATTCGTCCGTCCAGGTAAAAAAAATCGTTCCGGCCAGGCCACATTTCACCACGCTATCGACATGCCAGCTGAGCATCTCAGCCTGCTCCTCTTGCGAATGCCGAATCGTGTCCATGCCGAATTCGCCCAGGATGAGCGGCCGTTCTTCAGTCAGATTTTGCAATCGCAGCAGGTATTTCTCAAAGTCGCGCTGGTTGTGCAGGTAAACGTTGAAGCAGAAAAAATCGACGTTTTGAGGCAGGAGATATTCGGTCGGCGGATACGTGGCGTAGGAAAAGAGAACATCCGGATCAATCGCCCGTCCGATCTGAATCAATTTCTCCACAAAATCGGTGACGCGGCGCACTCCGAGCCAGCGCACCATTGTGCTCGCGATCTCATTCCCGACGAGATAACCGAAAATCGCCGGATGACCGGCATTGGCTTTCACCGCCGCCTGCACTGTCTTGGCGATTGCATTGCGCGCGGACCTCTCACGCAAGAATTCGATGTGCTTCGCCCACGGCAATGTAATCAGCACCCTCATTCCCGCAGCGGCGCACCGATCGAGAAACCAGCGCGGTGGAGCATGATAAATCCGCACAACGTTCAAGCCGACCTGACGCATGAGCGCGAGGTCGACATCCACTTGTTCCGCGCGCCCGAGATGATTTCCCTCCGCGTCCGGCTTAAACGGCCCGTAGGTCACGCCTTTGACAAAAAACTTCCCCTTGCCTTCGAAAAAGAATTTCGCGACCGCGCGAATCCTGGGCAGTACGGTCGTGCTCACGGGGTGCAAAGGTAGGGACGACGCATTGCCGCGTCCAGCAACTGTAGAACCTTGGGTCTGTGCGTGACAGTGTCCTGTGTCGAGGCGATTGAGGTCAATCGCCCCTACCTGCTGGCGTCACAGCTCGGTGAGCGCTTCTCGCACAATCGCGCCTGTGCGTTCGATGTCATCCGACGAATGCGCCGTGGAAATAAATCCTGTCTCGAATTGCGACGGCGCGAAATAAACGCCGCGCTTCAAGCAGCCCTGAAAATACTTCGCGAACGTTTTCAAATCGCTCCGCTGAGCGCTGGCAAGATCGACAATTGGTCCTGAGGCGAAAAACAAACAGAACATCGAGCCGATCCGACGGAATGTAGCGCGCACTTCCGATTTTCTTAGCGCCTCGCACACGGCGTTCTCAAATTGGGCGCCGAGTTTCTCTAACAGCTTCCATGCGTCGATCCGCTCCAATTCGCGCAACTGCGCGAGACCTGCCGTCATGGCCAGCGGATTTCCGGACAACGTTCCCGCCTGATAAACCGGCCCATCGGGTGAAAGCTGATCCATGATTTCGGCGCGCCCGCCGAAGGCGCCGACAGGCAAGCCGCCGCCAATTACCTTTCCAAGCGCGGTCAGGTCCGGCACGATCCCGTAGATTTGCTGCGCTCCGCCACGCGCGACACGAAAGCCGGTCATTACCTCATCGAAAATCAGAAGTGCCCCATGTCTTGTACATTCCTCGCGCAAGATCGACAAAAAATCTTCACGCGGAAAATAAAGCCCGGCGTTTGCGGGAATCGGTTCGAGAATGACGGCCGCAATTTCATCTTTTTGAAATGCCTGCCGCACAAGATCGACATCGTTAAACGGCAGCGAGATCGTTAGATCGACAAACGCTTGCGGAACGCCGGCGCTGTCTGGCCGCCCATGAGTGAGCGCGCCGCTACCCGATTTCACCAGCAGGGCATCGACATGTCCGTGGTAGCAACCGTCGAACTTGATGATTTTGTCGCGCCCCGTAAAACCGCGGGCCAATCGAATGCACGACATGGTAGCTTCGGTGCCGCTGTTCACCATCCGCACTTTCTCGATGGAAGGCATCCAGTTGCAGATCAATTCCGCCATTTCCACTTCGAACGGGTTGGGAATTCCAAAACTCACACCGCGGGCGGCGGCCTCGCGCACGGCATCGACAACGACCCTTGGCGCATGACCAAGAATCGCCGGCCCCCAGCTGCCGACGTAGTCGGTGTATTCATTTCCGTCCACATCCCAAATCTTCGAGCCCTCTGCACGCTCGATGAAGAAAGGTGCGCCGCCGACATTGCGAAACGCGCGCACCGGCGAATTCACGCCTCCGGGAATGCGCTCGCGCGCTCGCGAGAAAAGTTGCGATGACTTTGTCACGCCATCACGGTAAACATGGTTCGAGATTCGTTAAATCGTTAAATCGTTACATCGAATCACGATTCACGGTCATCGGTCCGCCGCCACGTTGACACTGGAGACTCAGCCGTTACGCTCCCTGCTCGCAGCGGCGGGGTAGCCAAGTGGTAAGGTCGCGGTCTGCAAAACCGCTATTCGCGGGTTCGATTCCCGCCCCCGCCTCTTTTCATGGGAAAAATGGTCCGCAAGCTGGCGAAAAAATGGCCGAGTGAGAACGGAAGTGAGAACAAATCTGCCATTATTCGCCGACGTGCAGCACGCGGGTTTTGGCTCGCTTTCCATCATGTTGGCGGATTACAACCGCGTGTCGTGAACGCGCTGACGAAAAACGGGAATGGGGCAGAAAAATCGTCTTCGCAACCGGCGCGCAATGTCGCGCAGCGATCCCGGCTTGGGCGAACCCTCCTTTTTGCCAGCGTGTTCGCGCTACTGGCAATGATCTATGTGTCAAAGCCGACACATCACGATTTTTACCTACAATAGAGATAGCGGCGGCGGCGGCTATCGCTTGGTCTTTGACCAGTCCAACACAAGCGTTGCGCTCTCTCAATTGCTGGTAAACACACGCAAAAAAAGGCGGCCCATTGTGGGCCGCCGAGAAGAAAACCACGAAAATTTAGATCGAACTAAAAGCCGAGCTTGCGGTGCAGAACGCCGGCCAGGCCCAGGGCACCTATTCCGAGCAGCAGGATGCTGCTGGGCTCAGGCACCGTGCCTTCCACATCGACGCCGGTTACGAACTGAAAGGGCGTCGAATTGTTTACTGTGATGAAGCGGCGCGAAACCACAATTTCAAGGGTATTCGGTCCGGCGAGGAGGGGCACACTCGCCGAGAGCATCCCATTGAGGGTCTGGTTTTGGGCGATTTGGCCGCTGTCAAACTGGGCGATTTGGACTCCATTCAGCAACATGGTGAACTCACCGCCGTCGAGGTTCCCGCCGAATGGATCCGTGGCTGCCCAAAGCAAACTTTCCGTCGCAGCGCCTCCAGCACTCCCGAACGTCTGCGTCAGAGTTCCGCCTTGCTGGGTTCCGTCGAAGGTTGCTTCGCCGACTTCCCCTTGGGCAGCGTTCATGCCACCCAAAGGCCATCCCGCAACAACTGGGTATCCCGAGCCCCATGTTCCGTTGGATGTTGTGCCGATTGTCCAGTGCGTGAAGTCGTTGCTCTGGAAGCTTCCGTTTTGAATCAGGTTGGTGGCGCCCGCCTGCGCCGCAAACAGCAAAATAGCAACCAATGGAAGAAGGGATGTCTTCATGACGCTCCCGTCAATGCGTGGAGTAAGAGTTCGATTGTGTAGGCTCATAGTTTTCCTTTTTTTAAGTTCGTGCCGTCCTTTTCATAAATTAAATTCTGGAGAAATAGTCAAGCTTTTTTTAAGCTTTCTTGGCCCGCAAGCCTGCAGCCTAACCAAATCGGATGAAGCCAACGGCCCCTGATCGAATAGTAGGGCTGAATGCTTGTGGCTGGAACTGCGGCGAGAGTAAAGAAATAATGAAGGGCTAAATGATTAGATCATTGCTACGTCTCCTATTCGGCGGCAGAAAAACCGCCGAAGAAAAAGAGCGAATGATGGGACAGCCTGAAAATTGCGCGCTTTAAGATATTCGAACGGGTTCATCAGAATTTGCCGGAACAACTGCGTAACCGGGATGAGATAGCCCGGGCAATCACTGAGCAAATCAATTACGCTACCGCGAGTTCCCAATTCAAAGGCGACGATGAGGAAATGCGGAGAAAACTAAAAGCCCTGTTCGACGAGTTGCTCCGAAATTGGCAATTTGCGTTTTCCGTCAGCGTCCGACTTTCAGTGGTCCCCTTTGAATCGAGTCGTCTTCGATGACGATTACGTGACCGCGATATGGCGGCGCCGGTTTGACGGGGTAGCGCGGGCGCAAAATCGCAAGTGCTGGCGACGACAGCATCAGGGAAAGAAAAATGCAGATAACCGCATGTTTCATAATTTTCCATGTTTATCGCATCAATCGTGCCATTCAGGCCGGCTGCAGATAACTTTTGACACGCGACCAAGATTACGATCGCAGCCAGCAACCCGTGATGACGCAAGCCAGCAGCGAGGTTGTGAGCCAATCAAGGAGCTGACCGAGGACGACAAGTGGATGAAGGCGAATGAAAAGAGCGGACTCAAGAATGATCGGCAACGACATCGCGCCCCAGATGGCGATGGCGAAGAGCAGACTGCCGTGAAGTCCAGCAGCGAAAATCGCAACGTTGAAGCGCACGAGAGTGTGTATAAGCAGGCGATGCCGATCGCTGCGAAGAGGTGTAGCAAACTCGCCCCGATATAACTGCGCGGACCTTCCGGCCGCCAGATGCCGGGCGTTTCTTTTTGGAACCGATGAAAGATAACGCCAATCCAGAGCCAGCTCATGAAAATGGAAACGACCCCGGCGATGAGACCGGGGACGAGCGCGGTGCCAAGCGTGTTCATCGCTGCGAAAGTAACCTATCGATTTTAGCGAGAGCGAACGGCGATTGTCCAGGAAGGATTCGGCCAACCAAAGGCCAGAGAATCGAACTGTGTTCATTGCAGAAAAACAATGCATAGTGGACATCCAGAATGGTTCCCTTATGCTTGCACGCAGAAGAGAGCATGCCCGAGTTTACCCCCGATTTACGGCTCGTCCTTGACCTCGTTTCACGATCGACTTGGACCGCATACGACTGTGAATTTGTGGCTGTGGCCGGCGAGCATGGCGTGCCCTCGGTCAGCGCCGAAGAGCAATTGCCTCGCGCGTTTCCTGCTGTCGCAATCTTTCCGACCGAGTTTGTTCGTAGATAAATTCAAGATTTTTCGTGATGCCACAGTTTGCTTATCGAGCGCGCAACGCCCAGGGCGGCCTGGTTGAAGGAGTGCTGGAT
>JBAQJG010000299.1:0-2038 GCA_049300145.1 Chthoniobacterales bacterium
ACTAACGACTGTGGTCGCACCGCTGCCCCCAAGAACCCTATGAAAGCGATCATCTACTGCGACTACGGCTTACCCAATCTTAAGCTTGAGGACGTTGAAAAGCCTGTTCCGAACGACGAGCAGATCTTGGTAAAAGTTCGCGCGGCTTCGGTCAATCCGTATGATTGGCACTTCGTCGAAGGCACGCCCAAGATCATGCGCCTGATGGGGGTTGGGCTACGTAAACCAAAGGACACACGACTGGGCGTTGATTTTGCAGGGACAGTTGAAGCGGCCGGTAAGAATGTCACGCAGTTCAAACCGGGTGATGAAGTATTTGGCGGGAGAGGCGGTGCCTTTGCCGAGTATGTATGTCGGCGCGCCGAGGGGGCAGTCGCATTGAAACCTGCTAACATCACTTTTGAGCAAGCGGCGGCTGTCAATATAGCGGGCATCACGGCGTTACAGGGTCTCCGCGACAAGGGAAAAGTTCATCCGGGGCAAAAAGTCTTGATCAACGGCGCATCTGGCGGCGTCGGGACCTTCGCAGTCCAGATCGCCAAGTCATTGGGAGCAGAAGTGACTGGCGTGTGCAGCACGAGGAATGTCGATCTTGTCCGATCGCTCGGCGCAGATCACGTCATCGATTACACAAAAGAAGATTTCGCTAAAGGCGCGGAGCGCTACGACGTGATTCTCGACAACGTTCCGAACCATTCCTTGTCAGAATGCAGAAGCGTCTTAACGCCGAAGGGGAAATACGTACTGATCGGAGGCGGAGGACCAAATGACAGCCGGTGGATCGGTCCCTTTGGTCGCATAATCAAAACGATGGTGTTGTCCAAATTCGTCGACCAACAGATGGGCATGATGATGGCGGACGCGAACCAAAAGGACCTGACCATTCTTGGCGACATGATGCAGTCAGGGAAACTGAAACCGGTCATCGACCGCACTTACAAGTTGAGTGAGGTCCCGGCGGCGATCGCATATCTGGAAGAAGGCCACGCTCGAGGAAAAGTAATAATAACTGTGGAGTAAGGAATTGGTATGATCGCGGCGCATGAGCCAGCTAAATCGCTTTTTGAGAGCGGCGGCTTTTTCGAGGAGTTGCAGCGCCGAAGAGTTTATCGGGTGGCGGCCGCATACATCATTGCAGCAGGGTTCATCATTCAGGTCGGATCGGCAATTTTGCCGGCATGGGAATTGCCGAATTGGACATTCCGTTTGGTGGTGGTGCTTCTACTCATTGGATTTCCCATCGCCTTGATTCTGGCCTGGGCTTTCGACGTCACTCCAGAAGGAATTCGAGCGACAGAGGGAACCGCAGCCGAGACGCACCTTCGTCGCAACATGATCATCCTTGTTGCAATCGGCGTAATCGTTTCGGCAGCCGCCGGTTTTTTCCTTTTGCCGCGGACCTCCGCCCGCAAGATCGACAAATCAATCGCAGTGTTGCCCTTTGAAAATCTGAGCGGCGATCCAGATAATGCCTATTTCGCTGACGGCATCCAGGACGACATTCTGACAAACCTTTCGAAGATCGGCGATTTGAAGGTGATTTCGCGGACGTCGGTCATGTCGTATCGCGGCAGCGGGACGCGCAACGCCCGGGACATTGGCAAAGCGCTTGGCGTAGCCACCCTTGTGGAAGGCAGTGTTCGCCGCATCGGCAACCGGGTGCGCGTGAACGTGCAGCTGATCAACACCGACAACGACGAGCACATTTGGGCGGAGGATTATGACCGCGAGTTAACCGACGTATTCGCCATTCAGACCGATCTTGCCCAAAAAATTGTCTACACGTTACAGGCGAAACTTTCGCCAAATGAAAAATCGCGGCTCGATCGCCGGCCGACACAAGATCCAAATGCCTACCTCCTTTTCGTACAGGCGCACGATTACGCCGACCGGACGGACATGTTTCAAGATACATCGTTGAAAGCTGAGCAGCTTTTCGAACAAGCGATCAAGCTCGATCCAAACTTCTCCCTTGCCTACGCCGGTCTCTCCATGGTGGAGAGCTGGGTGTATCACAGCTTCGACCCGCTACCGGCCC
>JBAQJG010000300.1:0-3133 GCA_049300145.1 Chthoniobacterales bacterium
AATCGCAAAACGCGCAGCGCGAGCTTGAATGTGAACGTTCGCGTCTGGCCCGACGCGACCGGCCGAATCAATCGGGCGCAACTTGCCGGTTCGACGGGCGATTCAACGCTCGATAGCGCCTTGCGTGATGAGGTTCTGACTGGTTTGCAACTGCAAGAACCGCCCCCCGAGGGAATGCCCGCGCCGATCACCCTCCGTCTCACCGCGCGCCGCCCTCACTGACCACTCGGCTAACTAATTATGTTTTTCAGCAAAACATCTTTCGTGCGCCGAGGCGCGGCCCTGATTATCTGCGCACCTTTCGCGCTCGCTATGTTGTCGATCTTCGCGGCCGATCCATCAACTTCGCCGACGCCGGCCGATAAAGGCGCGCAAGCTGCACCGCAGTCCAATCGCGACAGCAACACACCACAACTAAACGGCGGCGAGAACAAAATTGTCGCGACGACCCAAGCGGACGCCCCAGTCACGGCAAAGATTACAAAGACCGCGACGCCGCAGCCGACACCGTCGCAAAATGTCACCATTAATTTGATTCATCGGCTGGTGCAGCGCGGCGTCCTGACACAAGAAGACGCGGACGAATTAATCAAGCAGGCGGAAAATGACGCGGCCAATGCGCGCGCCTTGGCCGCGAGGGAAAAAGTTCAACCCGCGGCGCAGGGACCCGATCCATCTTCCTTCTCGGCCGAGCCGCTTCCTCTAACAACATCGACAGTTAGCGAGCCGCCGCCGGCCGAAGCGCCTCCTGAAATCGCCGCTGAGGAAGATACAGTTCACGTTCACTACGTCCCAGAAATTGTGAAGCAGCAATTGCGCGACGAAATTCGTGAAGAAGTTCTGGAAGAGGCGCGCGAGGAAAATTGGGCCAACCCCCGGACGTTTCCGACCTGGGCCTCACGCATCACACCGTTTGCCGATATCCGACTTCGTTACGACGGAAGATTTTATCCGTCAGGAAACGACAACACCGGCGCTTTTCCGAATTTCAACGCAATCAACACCGGGCCGCCGTTTGACGTGACCGGCACAACGTTCTCGCCGCAATTGAATGTCGATCAGGATCGGCAGCGGGCCCGGATTCGCCTGCGCTTCGGCGCGCAGATGGATTTGGAAGACGGATTTACTTTCGGATTGCGCATCGGCACGGGTGAGACGAACACGCCGACATCGACGGACCAAACCCTGGGCGTGGCAAACGGCGGACAGGGCGGCAACTTCAGCAAATACGCCATCTGGCTCGACCGCGCGTTTGTGAGATACGAACTCGGGGGAAAACCGGGCGAGGACTTTGTGGCGGAGCTCGGGCGATTCGACAATCCGTATTTCACCGTAAGTGAATTGATTTGGGATGTCGATCTTGGTTGGGATGGCCTGGCACTGAGCGGGAAACATCGCGTGGCCGAAGGTGTCGCGCTCTTTGCCACTGCCGGAATTTTTCCAGTGTTCAACACCGAGCTGAATTTCTCGTCGAATCGTCCGGATAAATTTCCAAGCGAAGACAAGTGGCTCTACGGCGGGCAGGCTGGAGTAAGTTTGCGATTTAATAAAGATTTCAGCGCCAAAGTCGCCGGCGCATTCTACGATTTCTACAACATCGAAGGGAAACTTTCCGATCCGTTTGTTCCCCTAACGAGTTCGGACCAGGGCAACACCGACGACAGCCGGCCGGCGTTTGCGCAGAAGGGAAACACTTACTTTCCGATTCGCGACATCATTCCCACGGCCGATAACGGGTTTGGGACGACGAAACAATTTCAGTATTTCGGTCTGGCGACCCCGTTTCGCGTTGCCAACGTGACGGGCAGTCTCGATTACGCGCATTTCGACCCCGTTCACCTGACGTTGTTCGGCGAGTGGCTCGAGAACGTGGCTTTTGATTACAACGACATCAACGCGATCGCGGTCAATAATCGCGGACCGAGTCGCTCACCCGGCAAGCCCGGAAATTTTGCCGGCGGAAACGTCGGTTGGATCGCGGGATTGAAAGTAGGTCACGCCGCGCTGGAAAAACGCTGGGACTGGGCGCTGGGCTTCAGTTACGAGTACCTTGAATCGGACGCCACGGTCGATGCGTTCAATGACTCCGATTTCGGTGGCGGGGGGACGAACGTCAA
Source organism: Chthoniobacterales bacterium (assembly GCA_049300145.1). Taxonomy (GTDB): domain Bacteria; phylum Verrucomicrobiota; class Verrucomicrobiia; order Chthoniobacterales; family UBA10450; genus AV133. The sequence continues at coordinate 2,118 of JBAQJG010000300.1, forward strand.
AGGCTACACCGTGTCCGGTGCGCTGGCGCTTTCGCCGCACGTCTCAGTCGCCTTGCGCTGGATGAGCGCCGACCAAATCGGCGGCCCGACTTTTCGAAACGACATCTTGTACTTTGACTTCAACGCCAAATTCTAATGAAAACCAAACGCCGACCACTCGTTGTATTTACCGTCATCTGTTTGCTTTTTGCTGGGAATGCACGCGCCGCCGATGATGCGCGCCTGAAGGAAACGTTGCGCAATTTAACACTGCGGCTCCGTTCCGCCGAAACCGAGCGTAACAATTTGCTGAGCGAAAAAGCGCAATTCGAGCAGGAGAAAAAAACGCTGACGGCAAAGGTGGACGCGCTGACCAAGCAAGCGGCCGCCGACAAAGAGCAGTTCGACACGCTTACTTCAAAAGCCGGCAACCAGGAAAAAGAACTTCTCGAAACAAAAGAGTCGTTAGGCAAATGGAAAACGGCTTACGAACAACTGGTAGCGGCTGCCCAGAAGTCCGAAGCGGCGCGCGTGAAGCTGGCGGGCGAATCGATTGTTCTCAAACGCAAGCTCGAAGATCGAGAACGGAAAAACGCAGAGCTGTTCAAACTGGGCAATGAAATCTTGACGCGTTACGAAAAGTTCGGGCTGGGCGACGCGCTTGCGGCCAGGGAGCCATTTACCGGCCTGGCGCGAGTGAAGCTGGAGAACCTGGTGCAGGATTATCAGGACAAAATCGCCGATCAAAAGGTCAAGCAGTAAGCGAATGATCCCGTCTTTAAATTGTTGCAGACTTGTCACAGGAAAACGGATTCGGCTTGGGCGAGTATGCAACATGGTTACGAGGTAAAATTGGTTGAGCGGCCGCTTTTTCCCAGCCCCTGAGAGATATGTTCCTAGCCAGGCTTCGATTCTCTCCCAAACGGCGTTACCCGATTGGCCGGCCAGCCGTTTCGATCGCAATTTTTTTCTTTAGCCTGGCGCTCAACTTGACCGGGCAAGCCGGCGACATTTTGCGTGGCGGCCCTGTGTCGGGC
>JBAQJG010000301.1:0-3279 GCA_049300145.1 Chthoniobacterales bacterium
GCGCTAACAGCGCGAGAACGCTGATCATTTTTAATGAGATTCGTATCTGTTTCATACTTTTAGTTTTCTTGTAGGTTTGTGGTTGGAAAGATGGAGAACTTTCCTGGGTTTCGTGGGCGCCGCCTATTGGACCTTAGTCCTATCGGCCTGCGGTTCTGATGCCCGGGTCTTTCACGCAGCGAAAACCGAGATGATTCGTGCCGGTGTTGACTTCGCCTTTGCCGCGCGTGCCGACCATGTAGCGCGAACAGTATTGATCGTTACAAAGAAACGAGCCGCCGCGGTGCACGCGCTTTTTCTCGTTAGGCTCGGAGGGATCGATTGGTGAATCGGGTCCGCGCGGATTAATTGCGACGCCGCCGGCTTTGGCGAGCTGCGCATAATAGTCGGGACGATACCAATCGCTGCACCATTGCCAGACATTGCCGGCCATGTCGTAAAGGCCATAGCCATTCGCCGGAAATTTCGCGACCGGCGCGATACCGGCGTAGCCATCTTCACCAGTGTCTTTCACCGGAAATTTTCCCTGCCAGGTATTGGCCATCCATTTTCCGCCGGGACGGAATTCGTCGCCCCAGACGTACGTTTTCCCTTCCAGACCGCCGCGCGCGGCGAACTCAAACTCAGCTTCGGTCGGCAAGCGTTTGCCCGCCCATTTCGCGTACGCTTCTGCGTCCGGATAGGCGATCTGCACGACCGGATATTTCTCCTTTCCTTTGATATCGCTTTCCGGGCCTTGCGGATGCCGCCAGTTCGCGCCTTTCACATAGGTCCACCACTGAAAGTGATTGTCGAGCGGGACTTCATGGTCGGTTGGCGCAAACACAACTGAGCCAGCGACGAGATTTTCGGCTGGCGCGGTTGGAAACTCTTCCTTCGTCGGCGCGCGTTCCGCAATCGTTAAGTAACCCGTCGCCCTAACGAACTTCTCGAATTGCGCATTGGTCACGGTGGTTGCATCCATCCAAAAGCCGTCCACAAACACGCGGTGGATCGGCCCCGCATCATTCGAGGCCATCGGCATCTCGGAAGCGCCGCTGCCATTCATGACCGCGCCCATCGAAAACTCGCCGCCTGGAATCCAAACCATGCCCTCGGGAGGTTTCGGAGATGGCCTGTGCCCCGCATTTGCGATTATCGCAAAAGCGTGCACGCTCGCCAAGATCGATGCGAGTCGCCAGTAACTCATCTTTCCAGCAACCATTGGGACTTGAAACTCGAATTTTCTGTGTTCTGCGTTTCTCTTCTATAGGACTTTGGTCCAATTGGTCTCCCGAATGCCGACGCCTACTATGCGCTTGAATCCCGAACGGTGTTCATGAGATACTTCGCTGGCGCTCCTTGAAAACCTGGCATGAAAACACACCCGAAACGAAATCGTGGCGCGGGTTATTGGGCCTTCATTATGTTCCCGTTGGCGCTCCTACTGGCGGCATGCGCTGCGTATGGACCCTATCACCCCAATACGGCGGCCAATCCGCTGAACTCAGTGAGAGGGCCCGCGGATGGGCGTTACAAAATGGCTTTCATCGAGTTTGGTGACCAAGGCTCGGCTCTGGATGATTCACAGCGCGCCGCGGCCGTCAGCCTCATTCGCAAATCGGAACGCCCGCTTCTCTTCGTCTACATTCACGGCTGGCAAAATGACGCCGTTTCGGGTGACGCCTGCAAATTCGAACACTTTCTCGACACGCTGTCGCGCTTTCCCGAGATGCGCGAACACAAGATTAATCTGATCGGTGTTTACATCGCCTGGCGCGGCAAAAACCTTACGGTTCCGGGACTCAACCTGCTGACCTTCTGGAGCCGTAAAGCAGCGGGCGGAGAAGTCGCCGCGCAAAACGGTTGTCTCGCCGCAATCAGCGAGCTCGCTTTGGCGACGCGAGCTCCGGACAAGAAATTGCATCATTGCGTGTTAATGGGACATTCCTTCGGCGGCTTGGTTTTGGGTAACACGATTTCTCATTCGATTCTCGATGCCAGCAGCAATGGTGAGCGGAATTCGAGTCCATGGGACATGGCGGTGGCTTTTAACTCCGCCGATGATTCCATTAGCACGCGCCAGCTAATGTCGGAATTGGATCGCCTCTATAAATATGATCCGGCGCGTCACGCTTACGTTGGCCGGTCCGGTGACTTGGGCACGGTCGCGCCGATAGACGAAAACCGGCCACTTCTAATTATGTTGCAAGCCGAAAACGACAGCGCAACCGGGGGATTTTTTCCGATCGGAACCAATCTCGCCAATATAATCGGTCTTCGCTATCACTGGACTCGGGTGACCGTGCCCGGCGGGAATGGAGAGAAGGTTTCGGAAAAGCAATTCGAAACGCACACGCCAGGGAACAATAAGTACCTGGTTAATTACGAAGTCGTTCCCCGAGGAGAGGCCACTCCACCGCCGGGTTTGAGAGGAGTTGAGAACCGCGCTGTCGTAGCGAATGCCGTGCAAAATCTGCATGGCCGGATCTTTTATACGAGCGCGAAAAACGACGGCCATGAAAATAAATACTGCCAGGGTTCGACTTACAATCCCGATGAAAGGATGCTAGCGCCGAACGACGAAGTCTGGCGAAAATGGGAAATTGTTTACACCGGTAACGCCCGCGTTCCGTTTTGGATCGTCCGCGTGCCGAAGGAAATTATTTCAGGTCACGGAGGATTATGGAGTGATAACTCCATTGCCTTGTTCGCCGCCCTTTACCGCCTGCACTTTCCGGTTAACGCTCAGGGCGTTAACATTCTACCTTCTACGGCGCAGGTTCCAGAAGTTCCCGATGCGGAGCGTTTAAACGACGGGAAGATTGCCTCGGAATAGGACGCTTTGATTTCCCCGCCAGGCGTTCGCGTTGATGCGACTAAGGGACATTGGTTCCTATCGCCTCTGGCGGATGAGAAAAGGCCCAACGCTCAGATTATGACGACGATGTTTGGTTTGCTCGATTGCGCAAAAGGCTGTTTGTTGAAACGTCGCAATCGATGCAATCGCGACAGCTGTGGCCGTGCGTTCCTCGAAAGCGCGAACTTCGATCATCGCCTTGGGGAGGAAATGCCCATTGTAGTATTGTCTTGTTTTTTAGACCTGAGCGGGACACACCTACCCCTTACTCCTCCTATGAAGCCAGGGAGCGAGAATAATAGAAGCTAAAGCGACTAACTCAACGACTAAGGTAGATGTGTCGTTGGTCATTTACCTTGCGTACCTACGAGAGCCCACGCCACTCGACGGCGATCATGGCAGAGAAGGAGAGTTACTCGAAGAGGGAACAGGAAGAAGAT
>JBAQJG010000302.1:0-1655 GCA_049300145.1 Chthoniobacterales bacterium
ATGTAGTTGCGCCAGCCCTCTAAGGCCTTGCGGGCTCGCTCGCGGAGCACTGGATTTCCGTCATCGGTATCAATCGCTGTGTTGAGCAGTGGGCAGCCACCGGGAATGATTCCGCGGCGCTCAACAAAATTCGCGACCAACTGCTTCAACCTATCCACCGTATTCGGGACGGTATCCATATCGTGGATCCGGGCGCTTAGCGTTTCCCGCCAGGCGAAGTCAAACGCCTCAGCAGCTAGGGCCTCTTTGCTGGAGAAGTGCCGGTAAATCCCGCCTTTTTCGAGCCCAGTTGCCTTCATCAGATCAGACAGGGCAGCTCCGTCGTAACCCCGCTGATTGAAGATCGGCGCGGCCTTGCGAATGATTTCCTGCCTGGTTTGTTCACCCTTGCGCATTTCTGTACTCCTGCGACCGAATGGTCGCTAACTCCATTCTACAAGGAATTAGATGCGACCGAACGGTCTCTTATCGCATCCAACTTGGCCAGGAACGGATATGAGCACTACAACGGCTTCCCTTCCCGTCCCGTATGTAACCGCCGAGCGGCCGGCGATTAATCCGTGGATCATCGCCGTCACCGTCACACTCGCCACCTTCATGGAGCTGCTCGACACGGCCATCGCCAACGTCGCCTTGCCGCATATTGCCGGCGGGCTGGCCGTCAGTTATGACGAGAGTACTTGGGTGTTGACCAGCTATCTCGTGTCCAATGCAGTCGTTCTTCCGCTCTCCGCGTGGCTTAGCCGCGTTTTCGGGCGCAAACGTTACTACATGCTTTGCGTGGTGCTCTTCACGGGGAGCTCTCTGCTTTGCGGTCTGGCGCCTTCGCTTGGTCTGCTTATCTTCTTTCGCGTCCTGCAAGGTGTCGGCGGAGGTGGGCTGGCTCCGGTCGAGCAGGCCATACTCGTAGACACGTTTCCGCCACAGAAGCGCCCCGCGGCGTTCGCCCTGTATAGCATGGCCATCGTCACCGCACCGGTCATTGGGCCGCCCCTGGGTGGGTGGATCACAGACAACTGGAGTTGGCGTTGGATCTTCTTTATCAATATTCCCATCGGCATTCTGTCGCTGATCCTCACAAGCCGGCTCGTGTCGGACCCGCCAGAGTTCACGCGTGAAGTTGAAGCCGCCCGAAAAGGCGGCAGGCTTCGGATTGATGGACTCGGCATTTTTCTCGTGGCTCTCGGCTTCGCGAGTCTTGAGGTCGTTCTCGACCGCGGCCAGACCTTGGACTGGTTCGAGAGCAATTTCATTGTCTTTTTCTTCTCGGTTGCGATTGTAGCCTTGATTGCAGCAATCTTCGGGGAGTGGCGCCACCCCGACCCCGTCGTCGAGATTCGCTTGCTCGCGGACCGAAACTTCGCCATCGCCAATTTTTATTATTTCCTGTTCGGCTTTGCCCTCTTCGGATCAACCGTGTTGATCCCCCAGATGTTGCAGAGCCTGTATGGCTACACGGCGACGGATGCCGGCCTGGTTCTTGGACCTGGCGCATTCGTCATCGTAGCTCTGGCTCCGCTGATTGTGAGAATCCATCCGAAAGTAGGAATCAAGCCCCTGATTTTCACCGGATACACCATCTTTGCGATTGCCATGTGGCGTTACGCCAGCATTGACTTGGGCACGGACTACAAACACGTAGCGCTCATTAGGGC
>JBAQJG010000303.1:0-1633 GCA_049300145.1 Chthoniobacterales bacterium
GCTCTGGGTCGGAAGGATTGGTAGCGTGCGCTTGGCAGCCGTCCCACACCGCCTCGGCATCGGCTTGAACCTCCTTCGGGAGAGTGGCGATGACCTCGGCTTTCTTTTTCATGGAGAGATCCCACAGCGCAGCAGGGTAGCCCTTGACCCAATGGGTGTACCACCACCATGTCCATGAATGCTCGTCGGAGTCCGGCAAGGTCTTCATGATCTCGACCGCCTTCGCATATTTCGCGAGCATCACCTGGCCTTCGGGACTGTTCACGTTGTAGCGTATGTACGGCTTCTTCCCTCCGGAAGAAGCCGTGCCTACGCTGTTCGCGCCCTCGGTCGAAATCGCGCTTACGTTCTTCAGATGAGGGGAAGAAGAAGTCGCGCTTACGTTGTTCATAGCAGCGGAAGAAGGAGCCGTACCCACATTCTTTGCACCCGTGGAAGGCAGTGCTTCTTCCTTCTTCGCACCCGTCGCAGGAGGCGGAAAGAAGAAATTCAGCTCCAGGACATCATGCTGTCCGGTGTGGACTTCGAGATGCGGGTCGAGGAACGACAACGCTCCTGCGGATTGAATCATGCCGCTGACGAGATGAAATTCGTTCCCAATCACCGCGCCCGCGATGCCATGCCGCGGCATCGGCATCGGTGGCAGCGAGATCCATGAATTCGTGGCCGGCTCGTAAGCCTCGACGGCTCGGAACGCGCCGACGAGCTCTTTCGTAGTCACCTCGCCACCCGCTACGTAGATCCTGCGGCCATCGGTGCCCCAGGCGCCGCCGCTGCGTGGCGTCGGCATCCGTTCTTTCGGAGCACTCCACATATCACTTACTGGGCTGTACTCCTCCACCACATCCGTGTTGGTCGCAGACAGGATGAAGGCGTGGCCGGTGCGGCCGCCAATGACGTAGATTTTGCCGCTAACGGCGGCGGCGTACGCATGATTGCGCGCCACCGACATCGGCCTGCGGCTCTCCCACTTGTTCGTGGCAGGGTCAAAAACCTCGTTGGTAGTAAGAACCAAAGATGGACCGAAGAACGTGAAGTATGGGTCCTTGGAATCTGCCACCGTGGTTGCGCCGCCGATGACATAGATTTTGCCGCCGACTTCAACCGCTACTGCAGCCCCGCGTTTCGTCGGTAACGGAGCCAGCGACTTCCAGGAATCGGCTGCCGGATCGTACTGCCACACGTCAGCGATGGGTTCCCAAGCGCCACCGGTCGGGATCTGCGTGTCCTTCGGAGGCACGAAGCCGCCGATCACGTAGAGCTTACCGTTGGCAGTGGCTATGGCGGCATGGTGGGCAGACCGCGGCATACCTTTTTTCTGAGTCCATTTGTCGGTAGCCGGGTCGTACTCGTAGTTGATGCCGGCAGCCTTGCCGTCGTCCCAGCCGCCAATCACGTACATCTTGCCGTTAACGGCAGTGCCGTAGAGTTCTTCATCCGGCATAGGGAACGGTGCGGCCTTCTTCCAGGGGTTTATTGGCATCTGAGCCAGCGCGGCGGTGCAGAAAACCAGGCTGGCGATCAGGGCAAGCATTGCAGTTCGGCGTTGTAGCACTTTTGACATACAAGTCTCCTTATTGAGTGTTGAATACAAATCAGGCTCTTATCTCGATGGCATTCTGAAGATCAGGCC
>JBAQJG010000304.1:0-3705 GCA_049300145.1 Chthoniobacterales bacterium
TAAAAACATTGACGCTAGATTCAATTCCGGGCTCGATGATACCATGAAAACAAAACCGTTCGCCTTGTCCGTTTGTTTCGCTCTGCTTTCATTCGCATTTTTCGGCACGGCCTCGGCAGCGGACACACAGATTGAACAAGCTCTTCGGGACCTCGACGCCCAATTGTCTACAGCCGCAGCAGCCAAAGACCTCGAGAAGACGGTCTCCTACTACTCCGACGACGCCATCGTAATGCCTCCGAACACTTCGGCGGCAAGGACAAAGGAGGCGATTGGAAATGTCTTGAAGGATTTCCTCGCGAGTCCCGGCGCTGCCGTCATTTGGAAGGCCACCAAGGTTGAAGTAGCGAAGTCCGGAGATCTGGCCTGCGTGAGCGGCATCTACGAAGAAACGACGATTGATGCCAGCGGTAAGCCGGGCAAGGAGCGCGGGAAGTACCTCAAGGTTTGGCAAAAGCAGGCCGACGGGAAGTGGAAGTGTAGTGCTGATATCTGGAATTCCGACCTGCCTGTGCCTGTGCCATCCGGGAAGAAATAGGAGTGATACCTCTCTAGGAGACATATGCCGATCACCGCCTTCAACAGTTTCACCGACGGCCTCGATCCGGATCGAAGGAGTCGCGAACACTTCATTACCAGCATCAATCTGGAAGATGACCGTCTCTGGGTTCCTTATGCGAATGGTGTCTGGTTCCAGCCCTGCTGCTTTAACGTCACATCTGGAGGATTCACCGTCATTCTGAAAGGCCTCCCCGGCTCTATGGTCGGAACTCACTACCATGTTGGCACCGTTCATGGCTATACGATGCGTGGTCACTGGCGATATCTGGAGCATGATTGGATTGCAAAGCCAGGAACTTACATTTACGAACCCGCCGGCGAGGCCCACACGCTGGTGATCACCGAAGACTCACCCGCGCCGATGATGACGCTGTTCGTGGTTGGAGGCGGCCTCATCTACCTGGACAAAGCGGTGGATGGTGGCTTTGCCGCCTACGAGGATGGATTCACTCTTCTCGAGCTGACTCGGAAGTACTACCGCGAGGCCAGTCTGGATGTCCGCGCGCTTGACCTGCTCGTACGCTGATCGTTCGGCGGGGTGCTTACGATGTAACGATTTAACGATTTAACGGTGTAACCACCCCCATGCATCTCGATTTCGCCAGCGCGCTCAATCTTGTTTCAACCGTCACCTTGATCGGCGCGCTTGTCTTCACCGGCTTGCAGGTGCGCGCAGCTAATCGCGCGCGCCGCGATCAAGCGGCCGTGACCGTGATTGAAACCGCGGCCCTGAGCGAGAACTCCGCGCGCATTTTAGAATTGTTCGGCGAAATTCCGGAAGGCGCTTCCGCGACCGTGATCGACAATTTAGACGTAGAAACGAGGGGCCAGATTCTTCAGTTTGGACTTCGGGTAGAAGTAATCGGCTACATGGTTTTTCATGGCTTGGTGGATGTTCAAACCGCCAACGATCTCGCCGGTGGCGCGATCCTCACGTTTTGGTCGCGTTCGAGAAACTGGTCGGTGGAGAGGCGGAAGCGCACGGGTCACGATGAGTTTTTGGAATGGTGTGAATGGCTCGCGATGCAGATCGCCCAGTATCGCGCAACGCGACCTTATGTTCCGGCTTACGCGCGATCTGCAAAGAATAATCTGTAGGGGAAGGTGTTAGCTTCCCGCGCCAATGGCATCCAATACACCGAGAGGTATGACCGAAATAACCACGTTCGCAAAACGATATGCCGAGGCGTGGTGTAGCCAAAATCCTGACAGTGTCGCCGCGTTTTTCGCCGAGAACGGTTCACTGAGCGTCAACGACGCACCGCCCGCGGTCGGAGGAGGAGCGATTGCTGAGGTGGCGCAAGGTTTCATGCGCGATCTTCCGGACATGGTCGTGACCATGGATGATGTCTCGCGCAACTCGGACGGAACGACGTTCCATTGGACATTAACCGGAACAAACACCGGACCGGGTGGCACGGGAAAACGCGTTCGAATCAGCGGTTACGAACTTTGGCAATTTGACCACGCCGGATTCATCGAGAACTCGAAAGGCCACTTCGACAGCGCGGAGTACGAACGTCAGCTCGAAGGCGCAGATGAATTGTAGGGCAACCGCATCGGTTGCCGTTTTTTGATTTGGCAAGCGGAGCGCTTGCCCTACAACAACTAATTGCACGTATGAATCTCAACGACCTCGCCAACCTCGGACAGATCGTCGGAGCGATTGGCGTCATGATTACACTTGTCTATCTCGCGATTCAGATGATCCAAAGGACTCACAGGCAAAGGGTAGCATCGTAAAGATCGCAAATGTGAAGTAACGGATTCTTTCCGGCAACGAATTCCGCCGGGACGTGGAGGACGATCTAATGAAAAGAACGCCACACCCCGACGCGAAGCCGATGGGCGCATTCAGTATCAGCCGGCGCGCGGAATAGAATCGAACATCAACTTTCTGCGCTCAGAAACCTTCGTCGAAACACTATTCTTCCGTCGATTGAGAAAACGGCCACTTGTCAACCTGCTGTCCAAATGCACCGGCTGTTCCCTCCAATAGATAACGACCCCGAAGGCTGACCACGCCCGGGACATTCGAACGTGGCAACACTGGTATTACTTCGTCGACGCTTGGTTGCGATGGTGCGACAAAACCTGGAATTAAGTCATACCGCATAACCAATTCGAATACCCGGCGAGCAAATTTCAATGTGTCATAGTGCAGGGCGACTTCATTGCCGACAATCATATGGGAGAGAACACCTTCGTTAAGTTTCTCGAATTGTTTGTAAGTGATTTTTTGTTCGCGTTCAGCCGTGCCAAGTGCTCCGAGCGCACGATAAAGCTGTTGCCCAAAACATGAAGCACGTTTAAATCACCCCGGCGCGTCATGGCAAACGTGTCGAATGGTTTTTCAAAGCGAAGAGGCAAAATCGCTGGTTGTTCGTGCGGTACAAAAGGAAACACACGTTGAATAAGAATTCGGTCAGATAATTGAACAGCGTGTGGCTTGTTCTTCGCTAATTCGAGAACAGCTATGATCTGTGGAGCATTAAGTAAAGCTTTTCGCGCATCCACGCCGAGCGCAGTCTGTTCCTTCAAGTAATCGTCTAGATTTGTTGATGGCGTGCTCTCTGTCACTGTTTGACTCAAAAGTTCGTTGACCCCTGTGGGAGGCATTAGGAATTGAAAAAACTGTGCAACCAACCTCTCAGCCGCCAACGTTGCTGAGATTTGTATTCCAAACTGCATTGGAGCGCTGCGGGGATCCTCCGCGTGCATCATCAAGGTTCGAGGCCCTTTCCACTGAAAGGACAGTTTGGTTATCGTCGCTTCCTGGCAAAAATGCAGCGTCGCAAGAATCTGTAGCAGGAATGCAATTTCGTCCGGAGCTTTATGAACCTGTTTCCCGTATTCCAATCCACCTTCCGAAATATCCAAGCCGCTCGATGTGAGCCAGAGCGTCGGTAGTTTCGTTTCAGTGACTAGGTCAAGCATGCATTTTGGAGAAAGCCGGAAAACGGCAGAAATCCAACCAAGCCTATAGAGGCGTTCTGATGGCTCGAGCGTGATCGCGGCTGCAACATAGCGACGATTTACTTCTTGCTGAAATGCACGCCAAATCTCGGCGTCCCAGCTGCCATCAGTAGTCACAACTGCAGTCCGCGCGAGATTTGGCCTAGGCGTTGTGCCGGACGGCAGGTT
>JBAQJG010000305.1:0-1905 GCA_049300145.1 Chthoniobacterales bacterium
CCTCTAGTCTTGAATCCCGAGCGCTGAACGGGTCGTCCTAAAAACTCTTGGTTTCGCGGGAGTTGCGTGCCAGAATCCCGCGCTGTGGCTACGGTACTGTTAATCGAGGACAATGTCGAAAGCCGTAAAAGCATGGCGCGTCTGTTCGCGGGCAAGGGTTGGGATGTAATCGAAGCAGAGGAGGGCGCGCGCGGGATTGAACTTGCCTTCGAGTATTGGCCTAAGGTGATCGTTTGTGATCTGCTGCTGCCAAAGCTCAGTGGCCTGCAAGTGTGCCGCGCGATCCGGGAAAAACTTCCTTCCGCCAAGATGATCATCACCGCCGGACGGCATTATGATGTCGATCGCGAGGCCGTTTTGGACGCCGGGGTCGATGATTATTTCGTCAAGCCGTTGAAGTGGGAAAAAATCGCGGGGGCGATCAACCGCAGTGCACGGCCGCGACGAAAACTGTCCCCTAAATATTCGCGTGCCCTGAAGTTTCCTCCGCCATCGACGCGATTAAAATTCTGGGGAGTGCGCGGCTCGATTCCCGTTCCCGGTCCATCGACAATTGGTTATGGTGGAAACACCACATGCGTAGAGGTTCGCACCAATAGCGAAATTATCGTGCTCGACGCCGGCTCCGGAATTCGCGAGTTGGGTCTTGCCTTGGAAGACGAATTCGGAACCGCGCCAATTGATCTGACGTTGCTGCTCACTCACACGCACTGGGACCATATCCAGGGCCTGCCGTTTTTTCTCCCTGCTTACAAACCCAAAAACTCGATCCGCGTTCTGGGATACCAGGGCGCGCGGGCCGGCCTGGCTACCGTTCTGGCCACGCAAATGGAGATCCCGTTCTTTCCGGTGAGCTGGCGCGATCTGCCAGGAACGATCAAGATCGAGGAACTCAAAAAAATGGAATTTTCGATCGGCAAAGCGCGGGTGCACGCAAAATTTTTGAATCATCCGGGAGTTTGCGTCGGCTACCGGCTTTTCACCAAGGACGGTTCCATTGCCTTTTTGCCCGACAACGAACCTTTCGAGCCGTTAAAGCTAAAACTGGCGGCGCGCGATGGAACGCGTCCGGAGAAAGCGCGCGCTGAGGCAGCGGTCGAACGATCGAAGCTGGTGGAATTTCTCAAAGAAGCCGACGTGCTGATTCTCGATTCCCAATACACGGATGAAAAGTATCAGGAACATATCGGCTGGGGGCACGGTGCGTTGAGTCGCGTAGTGTCGCTGGCGCTCGAAGCGCGGGTGCGGAAATTATTTTTGTTCCATCACGATCCCCAACACGACGATCACAAAATCGATGAGATGCTCGAGCGCGCGCGGTTCTTGGTTGTGGAAAGCGGCCGCGACCTGGAAGTGGAAGCAGCTCGGGAAGGCGCGGAAATCTGGCTGACCACGCGCGCACGAAGCCGATAATTTCCGGCGTTCGCCTTGCACGACTTGCAGCGAGCCGAAAAGCGGCTTTAGGTTTTCGTCGTCTTTGCCTCGTGGTGTAATGGTAGCACCAGAGATTCTGGATCTCTTTGTCTAGGTTCGAGTCCTAGCGAGGCAGCCACGTAGAAGCCCCCGCACCCTAACGTGGCGACATAATATTCGCTTCAAGACCGCGTGAGGCGGAGCCTTTTACGCCGTTCGAGTCCTAGCGAGGCAGAAATATCAAGTCAGAACACATTGCATAGTCAGCAGTCAGAACACGACCAGGGAATCAAAAACCTTTCCAGCGCGATCCTCTGCAGGCGCGGGCTATTCCTGAAGTTCGTTCGATGCCGGTCGAAGTCGCAAAGGTTTTGATTGCTGCGCCGCTGCTTCGGACTCGCGAGATTTGTTTGGACGGTTCCTGCGTGAACGTCGTTAGCGCACCGCGACGAATTGGGCGTGATTCAAACGTTGGAACCCACGCGATTGGTA
>JBAQJG010000306.1:0-8114 GCA_049300145.1 Chthoniobacterales bacterium
TTGCTTTGCCGGCACATCAGAAAGTTCGGTGACGTTGTTGCTGCCGCGCAGAGCGATGTATGCGTCCATCTTCCTCATGCGCGCGAGCTCATGACTCGCCAGTAATCTCAATTGTCGATCCAACGCACCGAGTGTGAGTGCGCGACTGACTCGAGCGCGGTGAATTTGCACAAAGGGAATCGCTCCGGCCTTTCGGATCGCACGAATGAGCGCGATGGGCATTTCATCAGGCACGTCGAACGCTTCGACTAAAACGGTTTCGTTGCGCTTAAGGCGCGTGGAATATTCCACCAGAAGTTTCGCGAGTTTGTCGAAGCGGAGATCGTGCATAGAATCGTATGATTCCATCGACAGTGCCGGATGCAACTTACGAACCGGACTTCATAAGCCTTGCTGCAAAAGCGCCATCGAAGTAGTCGCGAAACGGAATTGAATGCTTCGTCCGCTCCAATCGCAATATCGACAGGTCAGCCAGGATGCGCCGCACAAGTTCTTCATTTTCCTCTGGCTCCAGACTGCACGTGCTATAGACAAGCACTCCGCTTGGTTTCAATAAGGCGAAGAACGCGCGGACAATTTCGAGCTGTTGCTTTTGCATGCGAACAAAGTCCGCCGGCTTCAACCGCCATCGGACATCGACGCGCCGTCGCATCACCCCGGTATTGCTGCATGGTGCGTCGATCAGGATGCGATCGAACGGAGCGACCGAAGCAATTTCTTTCGGAACGCGGCCGCGTTGCCAATTGTGAGCGGAGACACGGGCAATTCTGACCCCGAGTTGCGCCATATTTTCTTCGAGAACGCGAACGCGCTCTGATGCCCGGTCGCAGGCCACAATTATGCCGCGATTTCGCATGAGCTCTGCGATGTAACTTGTTTTCCCGCCTGGCGCGGCGCACGCATCGAGGACTTTTTCTCCCGGTTGCGGATCGAGAAGGTGGCAAGCGATCGCCGTGCTCGGATCCTGAATGTAGCAATGACCCCGCTCGAGCGCTTCGGATGGAAATGCGTTCAGCTCAACGAAGTCAGGATTGTGCAACGAAGAGCGCGATTCCAGATAAGTCTGCAGGAACTTTTCGCGATCGATTTTCAATCGATTGACCCGGGCATACAGAGGCGGTGGCCGGTTGTTCCACCTGCACAGCGCTTCCGCGGCTTCGGCTCCGAAATTTTGTTCCCAGCGCGCGATCAAAAATTTCGGATGAGATGTTCGAACGTCGAGGGGCTGCTTGTTTCCTTGCGCGCGCAACTCACCTTTACGTCGGAGACCGGCACGCAGGATTCCGTTAATTAATGCACGATGCCTCTTCCGCGCCAGCTCCACGGTTTCGTAAACAGCCGCGTGCTCGGAAGTTTCGAGGATAAAAAGTTGATAAAGGCCGAGTCGCAGAACGTCGCGAAGATCGGCATCCACGGGAGCGGCCCGCAGACGACCGATCCAGAAATCAAGCAGCGTTGAATTGCGCAGGACGCCGTAAAACAATTCCAGAGCAAAAGCACGATCCGATGCGCTCAATTTCGTTTTCGCCAAAAGCTTGAAGATGACCGAATGGGCGAAGCGTTTTTCCGTTCGCCAAGCTCGCATCGCGGCAAGCGCGGCTCGGCGAGCAGACAATTGCGCCATGCGGTCAGTCCGCTGCGAGAAAGTTCAGTGCGGCGTCACGCTCGCGCGACCAATTGAATGATAGCCGAAACCGAGCTGGCCCATCGTCTCGGGATCAAACAGGTTTCGTCCGTCAAAGACGATTGGCGTCGTCATTTTGCTCTTTACGACAGCAAGATCGACATTGGCAAATTCGCTCCATTCTGTCGCAACAATCAGCGCTTCGGCGCCGTCCGTCGCTTCCAGCGCGGACGAAGCGAACTTAGCATCGACAATCGTTTTCACCTCGCGCGCCTTTTCCATTCCCTTCGGATCGTAAGCGACGACGTGTGCACCTTCGCGTAAGAGAGCGGCCACGAGGTCGATCGCGACAGAGGAGCGAATATCATCGGTATCTGGTTTAAAGGTAAGGCCCCAGACGGCAATTTTCTTTTCGCGCAATACCCAGAGCGTTTCGCGGATGGCCTTAAGGAAACGCTCTTTTTGCGCCGTGTTTATTCGCTGCACTTCCTTGAGCAAATTAAATGGGACACCGAGTTGTTCGCAGATGGTGACGAAGGCGGCGATGTCTTTAGGAAAACAGGAACCGCCGTAACCGATTCCCGCATTGAGAAAATCACGACCAATGCGCCGATCCATGCCAATTCCATCGGCGACTTTTTCGATATCCGCGCCGCTGGCCTCACAGATCGCCGAGAGCGCGTTGACATAGGAAATTTTGAGCGCGAGGAATGAATTGGCGGCGTGTTTAATGAGCTCGGCGCTGTTGATGTCGGTCACAAGAATTGGCGCCATGAATGGTTCATAGACCTTCTTCAACAGGTCGATGGCGTGTTCGCTTTGCGCCCCGATTACAATCCGATCCGGATGCATCAAATCGCCGACGGCGCAGCCTTCGCGCAAGAACTCTGGATTGCTGACGACATCAAACTTCGCGCCGTGGCGATTGTAGCGTTTGATGGACTCGGCGACCTTTTCGCCAGTTTTCACAGGCACGGTGCTCTTATCGACGATCACGCGATAGCTGGTCAGTACGCCCGCGATTTCCCGGGCGACCTTCTCGATGAAGCTAAGATCGACATCGCCGTCCGGTTGCTGCGGAGTTGGAACGGCGATGAAAACGATCTGTGAGTTATCGACCCCTTCCCGAATGCTGCCGCTGAACCGCAACCGGTGCGCAGAGACGTTGCGATGGATCACTTCCTCCAGACCAGGCTCGTAGATTGGCACTTTGCCAGCTTGCAAGGCTTCGATTTTCCGCGGGTCGTTATCGACGCAGACAACGTTGTGGCCCACGTCGGCGAAGCAAGCGCCGGTGACAAGACCGACGTAACCGGAACCAATGATGGAAAGATCCATACGAATGAAGCGACGCAGCGAGTTAGTCGCAGCAGAGCAAACGGCGGGCCGACCCCGGGAAACGCAGCATTCTTCGCACTATCCTGCTCATTGACCTTGACCTGTGCCTTGACCTGCGCCCGCTGGATCGAAATTCAAATCGAAACCAAATTTCGGAAATGCTTTGAGGGTGATGGTAAAGAGCACGCCATATTCCTTCACACCAGCGTTGTCGCGCACCACGGCGCCAAATGAAGCTACCCAGCTCGTCAGATCGCGATAAATCGAGTAACGCTGCTCCTCGAGAGTGCGGGTGGTCCCTTCGTATTGCTCCTGGATGCCGAGACCCCAGTTCTCATCGAAGCGGTAATATCCGCCGACGACAAACAAGCTGCTGTTGTCGAAGAAGGGATTGCCATTCAAATAGCGATGGGCAAAGAGCAATTGCAAATTCGCCATCGGTTGGACAATCACGGTCGTATCGACTTCGGTAAAACCCTTGTCGAAAGCGGGCACTTGGGTATTGATGCTGAAACTTGCCCACGGCAGGGGCGTGAAGCGGATATTATTGAAAAAATTCGAATACGGGGTGCGGTCGAACGGGTTATCGAAGTTCACGTCAAAAAAAGTATCGAGCTCGAGCCAGGTGATCGTCGAGTCATCGCGCCGGGTCTCGAGGCGATTCCGAACGCCGAGGCGCCAAACTGTCCAATTATCGATTGAATCGATGGAAGTGAATTGTGGGAAATCGATTGGGCGAAGTTGGGTAGAAGGTTCAAATCGATCGAACTGAAGGATCGAGGCCGGGTCGGCGCCGCCATTGGCTACGTAAGAGAAATTCGTGAATGGCTGGATTACGTGGAGAAGTCCATCGAGACCAAGCGCTCGGCTTTGCACATTCTCCCACGTCTGGGAGAGCTTGAAAGAGGCTTCCACTCCGGTATTAAAGACCGGCCGGAATGTGTCATTGCCGTACTTGATCGGCTGCGCCAGCGTCGGATTCGGCAGGAGAAAACTAGGGACCAGCGGGTTTGAGTCCGGTGTGAACATGGTTTTCCCGAGGTCACGGGTCTGGGTATAATAGGTGCCGCGAAAACCAACCCGCGGCACGATGGAAAGCCAGCCGAAATAAGTGTTCGGGTAGAGGAGCTGGTGAAAGGTATCGAGACGAATGGTGCTGTAATCCTCAAAGCCCGAGCCGTCGGCAAATGCTCGCTCCAGATTGGCAAATCCGGTTTCGCCTTCGTAGAAAATGGGGCCGCCAAAAAGCGCGTGGCGTTTAATGTCCAGGACCACTTCCGGCAAACGTTCGGTTTGGTCGAAGAACTCGTTTGCCTGAAAACGCACGATTCCTGTCAGGGTATAAAACGGGTCCGTTTTCGTGACTGCAGCCACGTTGTCCGGAACAGGATCGATACGAAACTCACCTTGATAGAAATCCTGCATCACGAACGCATCGCTCATCTTCGTAATGTTCGCGATGCCGTAGATGTCATCGGTAAAATTGGTGCGGTCCTCCAGGCTGACTCGATATCGTCCAGTCGGAACTGCTCCGCGCGGCAAACCCGTGCTATTTATCATTGGGTCTTGATCCTGTAGATAATAGGTCTTGAGTTTGGCCGAGCTGCTTTTGTCCTTGCCGTAGTCGATATCCGATTCGAATCCGAGGCCCACGCCGCGACGCTCCCGATAATCGAGCCGGATCCGGCCTCTGATGTCGTCCGTGATGGGGAAGGTCACCTGAGTGAGAAGCGATGGTCCCCATGAGCTCAAAAACGCCGGTGAGACCGTAAAACTGAACGCGTCGCTGAGCGACTGGTACAGATAAGGCCACCAAAAAATAGGCACCTTCCCAACGTAAAAGGTCACGTTCCGAAAAATGACGCGGTCCTTCTCGTAAATGCGCATGGTTTGCGCCCGGAAATGAAAATCGGAAGTCGGTGCATCATGCGTGGTGAAGGTTCCGTTCTGCACGAGATAACCGTTCTCGGAAATTTCGCTGACATTTTCACCGCTAACGAAAAAAGGCTCGGACTCCGTCCGCATATTAGTCCCTCGAATCTTTTTTGTATCGATGTTGTAAATGCCGCGATCGGCAATGTAGAAATTGACATCGCGGTAGATTCGCACATGGCCTATCGCCAGCACTTCGTGTGTGCGTGAATTATACTGCGCGTAGTCGGCGTAAATATCTGTGTCGCCCGTGTGAATAGCCACGTTGTCGCGTGCGGTAGCCAGCCCGTTCTCGTAACTGGTTTCTCCGGTTGAGGTGATTTCGATCGGAGCGTTCTCCGGAGTTTTAACTGCTCCCGAGGCGAAACCAGCTGTCACAAACAGCACAAAGAACAAACGAACCGGCTTTCGCATGGCGGTCGCCGAAGGTACTGGAGGAGGACGCTCTTGCAAAGGCAAAAGCGGAACGCGACCGAGGCCGCGGCCTTGCGAAAAAACCAATCCCGCAGAAAACCGCTTATCGAGCTCAGCGGCCCACGCCGAGACATAAACCTGCGATTTGCTGATTGAGTCCGCAGCTTAAGACAATCGCGCCACGCGCCGTCGCCGCGGCCGCGCGCGACGCTGAAATCCGCAATGGAATTTTCGAAGTCACATGCAGCAGAGGCGGAAGCTCTCCGTGGCGCAGAGCTTGGCCTCCCACGATAACCTGCCACATTCCCCCGGCGCCGACACTTTCCCCGAGGGCCGGCTTCGCCGTGTACACGACCGCATCGGGAATGACTTGCGAGATCGCCCGGCATTCCGCTTTATCGATAAATGTGCCGTTTGCGCTCGCAATGACAAAGCCGCTTTCGGCCTCAATCAGATCGCAAAGAATTCGCTTCAAAACGCTCTCCGCTTCGTCGCGTTTGCGATAATATCCGCCAGCATAAGTACTCTCGATCTTTATTAGACCTTCGCGTGCGAGTAGGACCGCTCCGGCGCCTTCGCTCAAAATCATTCCTTTGGCGACTTCATTAAATGGTTCCACTGGAGGTTCCAAACGTAGAAGACGCCACTTGTGATACGCATCGCAAAGCAGCCAATCGATTTCTTCCGCGCCGACAACAAGGCAATAATCGAGCGCGTCGTTAGCCATTAAATCCTCTGCCATTTTTATCGCCAGAAGTCCTACCGCGCCGTCACCCACCAGCGTATAAGTCGCGCCGGTAATTCCGAGAATCGCCGCCAGATGACTGGCCGGCGCATTGAAGACCGTTTCAGGAAAGAGGAGTGGACTCGCTGATTGCGCGCCCGATTCAACGATGTCGCGGTAAAAGCGCTTCGTGTAGATGACGCCGCCGTTCGAAATTGCGAAGACGAGCGCAACTCGTTCCGCATTCCGCGGACCGAGTCTCACTCCCGCCTCTTCTAATGCCGCCAAACCGGCGGCCGCAGCGAAGCGGGAGATTAAACTGGCGCGGCGGAGGCGTGGATGAGGCGCCAGGCTGGCCAGCGCCGAATCCGGCACTCGAAAGACCGTATAAGCCTGATCATCAAAGTTCTCGCCAATTTTTTCCGCGTGCCCCTCGTGACCTTGAAGCAAACGCTCCCACACCGCATCAACACCACTCCCGAGGGGAGTGATCCACCCCATGCCGGCGATTGCCAGACTCATGCCTCGAACTCTTGCATTACAAGGGAGGCGTTCGTGCCACCGAAACCGAAGGAGTTCGAGAGGACTGCGTGCAAAGACGCCGGCCGCGATTCGTTCGCGACGATGTTAAGATCGGCATCTTCATCTGGAGCGCGAAAATGGATGTTCGGAGGAAGAAATTGATGCTTGAGCGCGAGAAGGCAGGCAATAGCTTCGATCGCGCCGGCCGCGCCTAACGAGTGGCCCATCATGCTCTTGGTCGAACTGACCGGCACGCCCCGACCGAAAAGCTCGCCGATTGCTTTGCCCTCGGCCGCGTCGTTAAAAGGCGTGGCTGTTCCGTGCGCGTTGATGTAATCGACCGCATGGGCCGAAAGCTGGGCGCTCTGGAGAGCTTGCTCCATCGCCTGGCGGGGTCCGCTGCCGGAAGGGTTCGGTTGAGTAAAATGAAAATTGTCAGTCGAAACGCCGTACCCAGATATTTCCGCCAGAACGGGCGCGCCACGAGCGCGCGCGGCGTCGAGATTTTCCAATGCAAGAATCGCGGCGCCTTCTCCGAGAACCATTCCAGTGCGACCTCGATCAAACGGGCGGCATTTTTCTGGCGTCGAGGCCTGAAGCGAATCGAAGCCGATAAAAACCAGCTCCGAGAGCGCGTCATAACCGCCGCTCAATACGCGCTCATAGCGTCCCGAGCGAACACACTCGAAGGCATGGCCGATCGCGTTCGTGCCTGAAGCGCAGGCGTTGGCAATCACCTGGCATGGCGTACGAATTCCGAAAGTATCCAGCGCATCCACGACCGGCTTTTGCGCAGGATAATTCGCGATCCAAGTCGGCGAACGTCGCAAGTCACCGTGTCGGTGTAACGAGCGAAAATAATCTTCGCCGTAAGACATGCCGCCGCTCGTCGTCCCAATCACTGTCAATTCCGGCTTGAACTTGGCATCTTGCCTCAGCGCTTCGGACAGTGCGCGGATCATCATGTGTGCTGCGCGATGGAAGCGTTGCGGGCGCGCCCACTTGTGTCGCTCGGCGAGGAGAGGCTCATCAGGGACTTGACCCGCGGTTTTACATCGACATTGGGCTACCGAAAATCGTGTCACCTCGGTGACGCAGTCCCGTGCCGCACGCAGCGAATCGAGGGTTTCGCCCAGCCCGAAACCCAGGGGACTGATTACGCCGGCGGCTACGACCGCGACACGGGCCGTGCCATTTTTTTCGCTCGCATCGGTAGATTTAGACATTTTTCAAGCGGGCCATTTGACCCTCGATTTCCTGTTGCTTTCTTAAAAGAAGCCCTTTACTAATGTGACCGAAACGGAAACGGGAGCTTGGCAGTTGGTGGATTGTCAGTTGAGTTTATTCAGTGGCGATTTGAAATCCGATAAGCGGGAACAGTGACCTGGCTGCGTTTTCCAGAATAGACTCGATGGGAACTAAATTATACGTAGGAAATCTTTCCTTCAACACGACCGAAAACGAACTGCAGGAGCTTTTCGCACAAGCCGGCGCGGTGCAGGAAGTCACCCTCATGCAGGACAAATTCACTGGCAAATCTCGCGGGTTTGCCTTCGTGAC
>JBAQJG010000307.1:0-6884 GCA_049300145.1 Chthoniobacterales bacterium
ATTTGAAAAAGCTCCGGGACGGCGGTCACATTTTCGAAGATCAAGGTGCGCTCCGATTTCGTTCACCGCGCGAGCACGTTCTGGTCGATGATCTTGTCTGCGGCAAAATCGATTTCGATCTGACCAATCCCGGCACACATCCGGACATGACCGTGCGCCGCCCGGATGGCTCGTGGATTTTTCATTTTGTCAACGTGATCGACGACATCGAGATGAAAATTTCGCATGTCATTCGCGGCGAAGATCATCTTTCGAACACGCCGAAGCACATCGAACTGTATCGCGCCCTCGGCGCGACGCCACCGTACTTCGCCCACATTCCGCTCATCATGAACAAGGACGGCTCGAAAATGAGCAAGCGCGATCAGGGCGCGAGCGTGGAGTATTATGTGAAGAGGGGTTTTCTGCCGCAAGCGGTGCGCAATTATCTTTGCCTGCTCGGTTGGTCGCCGAAAGATGATCGGGAGAAAATGTCGATCGAAGAGGTCGTGAAAATTTTCGATCTCAACAACGTCGTGCGCGGGCATGCAACGTTCGATCCGGACAAATTGCATTGGCTCAATGGAGAGTATGCACGCGAGCTGAGCGATTCCGCGTTTAACGATCGCGCTGTCGCTACATTGCGATCGAGCGGGGTAAAGATCGACAGTTATTCAGCCGATTACGTCGGGGCCGCTCTACAAACGTGCAAAGGCAAGATCAACACGTTTGACGAGCTGCCGGGTTACTGCGGTTTCTATTTCACGGATGACTTCGAATATGATCCGGAAAGCGTGGTCAAACATTTCACCACCGAGAATAAACCGCGCCTGGAAACAGTGCGGGCTGCGCTCGCAGCTCTGGAGGATTTCAACGCCGTTGAGTTAGAAGCGACGATGAAATCGACCGCTTCAAATCTCGGCGTGAAAGTCGGCGCGCTGGTTCATCCGACGCGTCTCGCCGTCACCGGCAGCAATGCCGGCCCGAGCCTCTATCACCTGCTCGAAGTTCTTGGCAAAGAGAAGGTGCTGGCGCGAATCGATCGCGCACTCGCCAAGCCATAGTGGAAGCGCGGAAGCGCATCCCTCCCGGAGGGACATGCTTCCGCATGTCCCAAATCGCCGATCTTACATCCTCTTCGTTTCCTTCGCCCAAGTGTCTTTCAACGTAATCGTGCGGTTCCACACCTGCTTGGCAGGTGTCGAATCTGGATCGAGCGCGAAATATCCAAGGCGCTCGAATTGATAACGTTCCTCCGCGTGCGCCTCCTTGAGCGAGGGCTCACACTTCGCACTCACAACTTCAAGCGATTGCGGATTGATGAACAATTTGAAATCGCCTCCGGCGCCGGTCGCGACGGGGTCTCCAGCAGAAGCGGAATCGGGTTCGGGAACGGTGAAAAGGCGGTCGTAAAGACGAACTTCGGCGTCAATCGCGTGCGGCGTGCTGACCCAGTGGATTGTGCCTTTGACTTTGCGATTGGAAGTCGCGCCGCCTGATTTGCTCTCAAGATCGACACTGCAATGCAGCTCAATCACCTTGCCAGCGTCGTCTTTAACGACTTCGTCGCACTTGATGATGTAAGCGTACTTGAGCCGCACTTCGCCACCAGGTTTTAGTCGGAAATATTTCGGCGGCGGCGTTTCCATGAAGTCTGCGTTGTCGATAAAGAGTTCGCGACCAAACGGCACCTTGCGCGTTCCGGATTTCGGGTCCTCGGGATTGTTCACCGCGTTGAGTTCTTCCACCTTTCCCTCCGGATAATTCGTCAGCACCACTTTGATCGGCTTCAGCACAACGAGACGTCGCGCAGCCGTGCGATTGAATTCATCGCGCATGGTGTGCTCAAGCACGGCCACATCCGTCATGCTCGGATATTTTGTGATGCCGATGTTGTAGGCGAACGAGCGCAACACGCTCGCGGTTACGCCGCGCCGTCGCAAACCGGAAATGGTGAGCATACGCGGGTCGTCCCAGCCGTTGACGAGCTTTTCGTTTACAAGCTGGATCAACTTCCGTTTGCTCATCACTGTGTAAGTGAGATTGAGTCGCGCGAACTCGTACTGATGCGGTCGCGGCTGCGGCAACTCGAGCGCATCCAGAATCCAATCGTAGAGCGGCCGATGCACTTCGAATTCCAACGTGCAGACCGAGTGGGTGATGCCTTCGATGTAATCGCTCAGCGTGTGCGCCCAATCGTACATGGGATAAATACACCATTTGGCGCCGGTATGATGATGTTCCGCATGCCGGATGCGATACAGCACCGGATCCCGCAGCCAAACGTTCGGCGCAGACATGTCGATCTTTGCTCGCAACGTGCGGCTGTTATCCGGAAATTCGCCGGCTTTCATCCGCGCAAAGAGGTCGAGATTTTCCTCAATCGCGCGATTCCGGAACGAACTCTCTTTTCCGATGCGCCGATATTCATCGGTTTCCTCGGGCGACATATCATCGACATACGCCTTACCCTTGCGCACAAGATCGACAGCGTACTCGTAGAGCTTGTTGAAATAATCCGACGCGTAGAGCGGCGCGCCCCCGAGATTTCTGTCGGCCCAGCCGTCGATCAACCAATGCACATCGGCCATGATTGAATCGACATACTCGGTCTCTTCTTTCGTTGGGTTGGTGTCGTCCATGCGCACATTGCAGATGCCTCCGAACTCGTGCGCCATCCCGAAGTTCAAACATATCGATTTCGCGTGGCCGATGTGCAGATATCCATTCGGCTCCGGCGGAAAACGGGTAAGGATCTTTTTGTATTTTCCGGTCCGCAGATCTTCCGCGACAACGTCGCGAATAAAATCGGACGGAGTTGGATTTTCAGCCGGCGCTGTCATTGTAGAAACTAGCAGACAAAATCGGTGAAAGAAATCTATACGCTAGCGGACCTCAAGACCTGGAAGAAAACGCCGATCCGGCTCGGCGTCCTTGGCGATCCAGTTGCGCATTCACTTTCGCCGCAAATACAGAACGCTGCGCTCAAGCAGAGTAAGCTCGACATGCGGTACACGCGATTCCACATTTTGCCTAACGAATTGCGGGAAGCCCTAGATCTGGTTCGTCGACTCAACTTTATCGGTGTGAACATCACTGTGCCGCACAAAATCGCGGCGCTTGATCATGTGGACGATGTCGATCCTGACGCACGCCGGATCGGCGCCGTGAACACGATTTCATTTGCTGGAAAGAGTGCGCGTGGATTCAACACGGACGGGCGCGGATTTTCACGCGCCATACGAGACGAATTTTCTGTTGATCTTCGCGATCTGCGCGTGCTGGTGCTTGGTGCGGGCGGAGCAGGGCGTGCGATTGCAATGCAATGCGCAAAAGAAAATTGCGAACGCCTTGTCATCGCCAACCGTAATTTCGCAAAAGCAAAACAACTTGCTGAAGAATTGCGTGAATTTTTCGCGGGCCCGAAAGTTTTTGGACCAGTGCCGCGCTTGCAGGCGATTGCTTGGGAGGAAGCGGCAATTCGATTTCAAATTGCGAACATCGATTTGATTGTGAACGCGACGCCGCTCGGATTGAATCGGACCGATTTGCCGGCAATTCCGGCGCGATTGCTCGCGCCGCATGTGATGATTTACGATACGGTTTATGTGCAGGGCCGCACTCCGTTGACCGCAGCTGCAGTCGAAGCCGGTGCGCGCGCGGCAAATGGATTATCGATGTTGCTCTACCAGAGTGCGTTCTCGTTCGCGATCTGGTTTGAGCGGGAAGCGCCGCTTGAGGTGATGAAAAAGGCGCTGGACTTGTAATGACCGTGGGTGGATCGAGCAGTCTCTTGCTCGATATTAAATCCAGGCAGCGAAGCTGCAATTATTAGCATCGCCCGCGGAGCGGCCGATCCACCTACGTTTTCGCGCGTCATTTCCTGCCTTTGGCAGCCGCTTCCACTTCAACGATCCTGCTGGCGCGTTTGCTCGAAATCGAGTCCCATAGTTCTCCCTCATTGTGAATTCATGGAAATCGGTCACATTAACCAATGGTAAGTGCCGGTGTAAATTTCGGTGTCGATCTGATGGAGGAGCTTCGGGAGCTCAAGCGCGAGAGAAATGCCGTGATTCTCGCGCACAATTATCAAGTGCCGGAGCTCCAAGACGTCGCCGATTTCGTGGGTGACTCGTTAGGCCTGAGCTACGAAGCGAAGAAAACCAACGCGGACGTAATTCTCTTCTGTGGCGTCCATTTCATGGCCGAAACCGCTAAGATCATTAATCCGGCCAAGCGAGTGATTTTGCCCGATCTCGATGCTGGCTGTTCGCTCTCGGAATCGTGCCCGCCAGAAAAATTGGAGGCGTTTCTCAAGAAACGCGCCGATAAAAATTATTATGTGATCGCCTACATCAATTGCAGCGCCGGGGTGAAGGCGCAGGCGGACGTGATCTGCACGAGCGGTAATGCAGACAAAATTGTACGCGCCGCCCCGCACGATCGAAATATTCTTTTCGTGCCCGATCAAAATCTGGGCGCATGGGTGATGGAGCGGACCGGTCGCAAGATGGATTTGTGGCAGGGGACTTGTTATGTGCACGTCGAGTTCACTGCGCGCAGCATCAATCGAATTCGCGAGCAATATCCGGACGCGCCGGTGATTGCTCATCCGGAATGCACTTACGCCGTGCGGATGTTGGCGGACGAGGTTTGTTCCACCGAAAAAATGATTGTATTCTGCAAACAATCGCCCGCGCAAGAAATCATTGTGGTGACCGAAGCGGGAATACTGCATCGATTGAAGAACGAAATTCCCGACAAGATTTTCATACCCGGTCCGACAGACAATTGTTTTTGCGGTGAATGCCGGTTCATGAAAATGAACACGCTGGAAAAGGCGTACGACGCGCTTCTGAACATGAAGCCGGAAATCATCCTTCCGGAATCGCTGCGCAGACGTGCCGAAGTGCCGATCCTGCGGATGCTCGAGTTGAGCAGATAGAAAGGGGCGGTTGACCGCCTGAAGGTTCAATCAATCGCCGCTGCCAAGCGACAGTTTCGTTCTTGACACGCTGGCTGAGATCTCATCTTTGTGGCTTCTTAAGGAGCCCCCTTTATGAAAGTTATCACTGAAGTTCTTACGCTGCTTGCATTGACTTTGCTATTGGTCGCGTGCGTCCACGAACAGAGGCAAGCTCAAACGTCCCAATCCGACCTGCCCAGAGGCACTGTACTTGTAAAGCGGCTGCCTTCCGGCACGGAAGGCCTGGAGCTTAAGGAGGGTTCGCTCAGACTGAAACCCGGTTACAGCTTTGTGAAGCAGTCTGGGCATCGGTTTGCGGTGGCTCGAATGAGTGGTGGCCAGCCTGTCACGAGCGGAGGTTGCGGTTGCACGGGTGGAACATGCGATCCGGTGCTTAAGGGTGGCATCATTGTCTGTGAAGCGAGTGGCTGCACAGGAACCTGCGGTCTCGCGTTAACCGTCGCCGGCGTGAATACGAAGATCATACAGTACTGAGGCAGAGTAAACCCGACGAGGCGCCGATCCTGCGCATGCTCGAGCTGAGCAGATAGCGCTGTAGAGATTGCGCTCTGCGCGACTCGCCGTGCGTGACATTGGCAGCCGCGTGTCGCGCTTCGCAGAGCGAAGCGGCTACAGTAAAAAGTTTTCACTCGTCACTCGTCACTTTTCCCTTTTCACTTCTGCCGCCATGCAACGACCCTCTTTGTGGCTCATGCTTGTGGTCCTGCTGCTGGGACTTTTGTTTTTAAGAGAACCGCGCTTGCAGCGCTCTGAGGAAATTTTTCTGCGCTGGCTCTTGAAAAATGCGCAGTCGCGCGATACGCGGGCGCCGCTCACAATTGTCGAGATCGGCCGCGAACCGATCCCGCCAAAAGGGGGCGCTGAGGCCGATTCGATGGAAAGATTTCTGCAAGGCGCCGGCAGCGCAAATTCGCCGCTTGAAGCGGCGCTCTTCCTGCAGGCCGCGCTCGAATTCAAGCCCGCCGTGATCGCATTTGAACCGGTCTTGAAATGGCCCGAGCGCGAGAAGGATCAAGAGCAGATTTTTCTCGATCAGGCAATGCGCGCGCCGAAGCTCTTGCTCGGAGCGGAATTGACGGCGACGCCCGATCCGGACGCACCAGTTGCAGAGATTCCCGCTTTTCCTCAAGTCACCGGCAAGCGTGGCGATCTGATCGAATTCTCCGGAATCTTACGGCAACCTGATGAGGATGTGCGCTTGATTGGGACGCTCGGTTTCGTCAATATGCCGAAAGAAATCGCCGGCGATGTTTATGTGCCGCTACTTTTTCAATACCGCGGCGAAGTCATTCCCTCGTTTGCGTTCCAGGCGGCGCTGCTCTGGCTGCGCGTCACTCCGGCCGAAGTGAAGATCGACATAGGGAAATACATTTGGCTTCCGCACAGCAAGATTCCGATTCGATCGGACGGCACAGCGGTGATCAATCCGAACGTGGTAAAACGCGCGCGGCGCTTGAGTTTGAACGAGCTGCTGCTGGCGGCACAGCAGCGGCAGCAAGGTAAAGCGAGTCCCCATCTCGACGAAATGAGGGACCAGATCGTGCTCGCGCGCACGCCGGCGAATTCGCTCGCGTCGCCGGATGTCTTTGCGGCGACGATTGCCGCGATTCAAACAAATTCGTTTGTCCGCCGGGTGAGTTGGATTTTTGATTGCATGATGATTTTGATCGTAGCTGGTGCGAGCCTCCCGCTCCGAAAATTTTCACGAATCGATTTGATGCTCGGGGCGATCGCGTTCTCGGCCGGGTACTGCCTGATCGCGCTTGGAATTTTATCGCGCTGGTCGATCTGGCTGCCCGGCTTCCTTCCGCTCGGCGCCGTCTGGATTGTTGTGTTGTTCTCGCTGATTTTGCCGGCACCAAAAGACGGATCGCGGCCGGTGGCGCTCGCCGCTTCTCCGCGCGTGCCTTAAACCGGC
>JBAQJG010000308.1:0-4204 GCA_049300145.1 Chthoniobacterales bacterium
CAGTTCCTGCCGCATCCATTTACCTACCTGGTTTCGCCGATTTAGGTCGGAAGTACGAACCGGATGGCCTTTAGCTGCGATCACTGCAGCAACTTAGTAAATAGAAAGTTAGTCTTATGATTAAAGCAATCCTTAGTGTCACGTTTGCTACAGCCCTTATGGGTTTAGTGGCTTACGGGCAAACATCCACGTCCTCCACCACCGTTGCGACGGGAACCAATGGAGCGACTGAAACCACGACCACGACCACCGAAAGTACGGGCACCGTCACGGAGTTCACTCCAGGCCACGTCCTATTCCTAAAAACTGAAGCGGACCAACCCGTTCGCTACAAGTTCGGCAAGACCGTCACTTACGTGACTTCAGATGGAAAGGTTATCGAAGCTTCGCAAATCAAAAAAGATTCGAAGGTTCGCGTTCACTACCTCAAAGAGGGCGACGACATGGTAGTTGATAAGGTAATCGTGACGCGGGACCGCGACTAATCCGGCCCGCTTTGCTTGGCAATTTTAGAACCAAGCTAGCAATTCAGCGCCTGGCGAATCGAGACAGTGCTCGTCGCCAGGCGTTTTGTTTTCTTTCAAGTGTAGGCGACTCGCTGACAGGCGAGAAGTAAACTGCGCAATCCTTGCAAAATTTCCGTCGCGCGCCAGGTCGAGTACGATCGAGGGCAGCACCGCAATCGGGGCCTCGGCATCATCGGGATCAATGGCCAACGCACTTCAACGGATGCTCCGGCCGATTTGCTCGACGATCTCCACGTACGCTTTCAGAGCAGCCGATGGATGCTCGTTCTTCCAGGCGACACAGCCTTCCGTCCCGACCGTGGGATTGACTGGCCGAAACACGACATTCTCGTGCTCGAGTTTTTTTAATTGCTCCGGCACGAGAGCAACCCCCAGTCCCGCGGCTACGGCGTGGATCATTGTCCGTTCCAGTTCAACATCCTGCAAAATCTTGGGAGTAAAGCCCGCGCGCCCGCACGTCTTGGTTAGCCACTCGCGATACCCGGGATAACTCGCTTCGGACATTCCGATGAAAAACATGGGCGCGAGAGCTTTCAGCTCGACCGTCGTTTTGCCCGCCAGCGGATTGTCTTTCGGCAAGGCGGCGACGGTTTTGTAGGAGGCAATGGTTCGGAATTCCAATCCACACCGCCCAATTGGCTCATGTAACCCAACGAAACCAAGGTCAATCTTGCCATCTTCAAGCGCGCGAAACTGATCACCGCACGACAGGTCGAAGAGATTAACCGAAACGGCGGGAAACGATTGATGGAAGGAAGCGAGAGTCTTAGGCAGAAGATCGTAAAAGAGATTGCTGACGTAACCAACATTGAGCGCGCGAACCTCGCCGCTGTGTAATCGCCGGACCGAGGCGACAGTTTCGGCGGCGAGAGCAAGAAGGCGTTTGGCGTCAGCGAAAAATGAGCGGCCCTCGTCTGTCAGCGTGACCTGTTGCTTTGTCCGGTTCAGAAGTTGGACACCGATCTCCTCTTCCAAATCTTTGATTTGGCGTGTGAGCGACGGCTGTGCGGTGTGCAGCTTTCCAGCCGCTTTTGTAAAGCTTAGCGCCTCCGCCACGGCGACGAAGTAGCGTAGATGACGAAGTTCCATCGGGGCTAAGACAATCTAAATACCGATTCGGCACGTTAATGCAAAAAAAAGGAATTCCGAGTATGACAGACCGCTCGCCCACAGGCAGACGGCCATACTTGAAAAGTATTACGTGCTACCAAGAAGATATTGGCCGGACAACGGCCGGAGGCGTATCGATCTGCACGCCCGCAGATGTTTGGAATGCTGGACACTAATTTATGAACCGAAACGCCTCAGCTGTTTGGAAAGGCACCCTTCATGGAGGAGAAGGGAAATTGACCACCGAAAGCGGTGTCCTCTCGAAAACCCAGTACTCATACCGAAAATCGTTCCCCGAAGGCATCGGAACCAATCCGGACGAGCTCATAGCCGCATCGTTGGGCGGGTGTTTTTCAATGGCTCTGTCCAATGAGCTCGGTCTTTCCGGTTTTCACCCCGAGAGCATCGAAACCACCGCGACTGCCACTTTGGAAGATTTGGCCGCGGGCTGGACGGTCACGCACATGCAACTCGACGTCCGTGCAAACGTTCCGGACGCGTCCCAAGCGCGCTTCATGGATGCGGCGCTCGCGGCAAAAACAAACTGTCCCATCGCGCGTCTGCTCAACACCAACATCTCGATGACCGCGAGCCTCGACCCATGACATTGAACACGCTCACAAGCCAAGCGAACCTAATGCCGGCGAGCGGGAGAGGAAACTCGCTGGAGCTCGCCCTCGA
Source organism: Chthoniobacterales bacterium (assembly GCA_049300145.1). Classification (GTDB taxonomy): domain Bacteria; phylum Verrucomicrobiota; class Verrucomicrobiia; order Chthoniobacterales; family UBA10450; genus AV133. The sequence continues at coordinate 2,319 of JBAQJG010000308.1, forward strand.
AGTATCGGAGCGGCGTTACCGCCGGTTATTCGAAACCGCACAGGACGGCATCCTGATTCTCGACGCGAATACCGGTAAGATCATCGATGTAAATCCATTTCTGCTCGATCTGCTGGACTATCCGTTCGAAAGCATAATCGGCCTCCAGCTCTGGGAGATCGGCCTGTTCGAAGACATCGCAGCGAATCAGGCCGCTTTCGAAAAGCTGCGAAAAGAGGAGTACATCCGGTACGAAAACCACCCGCTCCGGACGAAAGCCGGCAAGCAGATCCAAGTCGAGTTTGTCAGTAATGTTTACTTTGTCGGGTCAGACAAAGTGATTCAATGCAACATTCGCGATATCCGCGCCCGGGCTGAATTTCAGGCGGCGTCCAAGAGCCACGCCGATACGCTCGAACTGGCAGCCAGAGCAAGAGAGAAAGTCATCGCTGTGTTCTCTCACGAGCTGCGCACTCCGCTCGCGGCCATTTCTTCAATGATCGACGTGCTCGAGCTGGGTCATGGTGCCGTCGACACGCCCGACAAGAGGGAATTGCCACCGCCGTTCGATAAGTCCGCCTTGGCATTCATCCGCCGTAATGTTCAAGGTCTCGTGCGTCTAGTCACCGAATTGCTCGAATTCACCCATATCGCGGACGAGGCCTTGGGGCTGGAGTTCGTGAAAGTGGACGCGCACGAGGTGATCCGCTTCGCACTCAAGAATCTCGAGAGCCAGCATAAAGGGGCGGGGATTGGTATCGACTTCCGGTTGCAGGCTCAGCATAGCCACATCCGAGGTGATGCGGGCAAGCTTGAACAGATTCTGTCGAATCTGATTGGCAACGCGCTGAAGTTCACGCCGAAAGGCGGCAAGATTTCGATCGTCACGCGCAATGAAGAAAACGGCAGGCTGGTCATCGAAGTTAGCGATACCGGGATCGGCATTCCGGCAGACGCACTCTCGCGGATTTTTTCGCCCTTCGAGCAAGGGGATTCGTCCATTCATCGACGCTACGGCGGTCTCGGTCTCGGTCTTTCGATTGCGCGTACTTTAGTAAAAGCGCACGGCGGCACTTTAGAGGTGGAGAGCGAGGGATCAGGTCACGGCGCGAAGTTTACCGCGCGTTTCAAAATATACGATTCCCTATCCGATCTCATAACCCAAGGTCCTCTTCAGTTCGAAAGCAGTCCGCCTCCTGGCGCGAAGACCAGCGTCGCCACGTCTATCAATTCGGCAAACGGCAAATTGTAATCCTATGGAACCCACGATCACTCAAAACGGCGCTCTTTACGCCCTACAACATCGGGCAACCAAAAAATATCGCGATGCGGATAAGAGACGAGCGGGCACAGACCTGATTTGGTCTTACCGGGCTTTAACACACTCGATTGAAAAGGTTCAGTCGACGCCAGCAGAACAAGTCGCTTATGCATTTCCCGAATACCGCGTAGCGGCATAAGAGGTTGGCTCACTGAGAATCCAGCAATGACGACAGTCATTTCCGACAGACTAAGGACTGAGACGAAACGGGACCAGCTCGCACAGATCAAGATGAAGCAGCTTTCCGAGTCGCACGAGCCGGTCGAGCGAAAACTGACCCCCGAAAAAGCAAAAAACGTAGATGTAAAACGGCTCGGTGAGCTGGACGAGAAGAAATTCCGCTACCTCGTCAACCAAGACGCGACGGCGACGGAGAAAACCGCGGAAGGCATTCGTAAGTTCGCGGCCGACATTGCGAAGCTAGAAAAGTTCGTCGCCAGCAAGATCAACCAATCGTGAAAAACGTCCGAAGATCGTGAATCTCCAGTCGCTTCCATTGGAGGACGCGCTGGTATCCCTATTACTTAAATTTCACAGCAACAAACCTACTCCTATCTATGCTTTTACAAAAAACACTACACATGAG
>JBAQJG010000309.1:0-2046 GCA_049300145.1 Chthoniobacterales bacterium
GCATCACCAAAATAACGACCACGACCGCAGTCAGACTCGCCATAATGCTGGTATTGAGTACACGACGTTTCATTCGCTTGTCCTCCAAATTTTGCCCGCGAAACGACGGACCAAGTTCCCGAACTCACGGCTAGGCTTCAATGGCCTATATTGTTGCTTGAAGCTCAGTTGACCTACCGTGACGCACGTCACCGATTGATGTGACGGACATCACACCAACCTTTGAAGAGGGAGAATTTCCGGGAAGGGGGAAGGAGTTATGAGCCACGACGCTTTCGAGCCCCGCCTTGGAGTAGCAATCCGCGCGATGGCGTCGGCCGGATCACGGATGGCAGGACGCGGCTTGTCCTCCCATGCACGCTTGCCCTGACCGCGGAAGACCAGCGCTTTCATGCCAGTGCTGTTGCTCAGAGTTGCGGCACGCCTAGTCGCCAGTCCGAGCTCAGCAGTTGTCATTGATATTTTCTCGAAAAGTGCATAATCCTAAAATGATTCACAATGTCAAATCTGTTCAATATTGTACACTTGCAAGAATCAGAGAGAGACAGCCTGTAGCGCGGGCTCGTTTTGGATTCCCGCATCTTGCTGACTGGCATAACGCCTGTCATCGTTCGCTGTACCGACGGTGACAGAATGAAAGCAGGAGAATCCGAGTGAAGATTTGCTGCAGGCCCGGCGGGAGAAATTGACCGGGTTAGGCGGCTGCGAGGTTTTCGAGACCGGCTTTGTTCTTAATGATGACCGTGGAACCTTTGACCTGCAGGAACTGCTTCTTCTTGAAATCACTAAACAGCCGAGTCACGGTCTCTCGGGAGGCCCCGATCATCTGGGCGATTTCTTCGTGTGTAAGGGTGAGCGTGAGCCGCACCTCGCCCTTTCCTTCATCGTGGTCTGCGGAAAGATCCAGCAGAAAGCGGGCCAACTTCTCACCTGCGGAATGAGAAAGACCAATGGTTCTCATTTCCGCTATCGCCGAATGATAGGTTTCACCGAGCTGTTGCGCTACGCGCAATGCTGCTTCGCCGTGTTCGCGCAGGAAGAACAGGAAATCCTGCCGAGAGATGAAATTCGCCTGACTAGGTTCAATTACATCTGCCGTGAGCTCATAGGGTTTCCCTGTGACCGTCGCGGGCAGGCCCAGGACCTCTCCCGGTTCCGAGATCCTAAGAATGAGACTCCTCCCGTCGGCAGACGAGGTCGACAGTTTGACCTTGCCACTGCATAAAATGAAGACGCCACGCGGCGACTGCCCTTCTACAAAGAGAGTCGCCCCCTTCGGATAGGCCGCAGCCGACGTGATGGCTGCCAACTTCTGCACCGCAGGAGGAGGGAGGTTGCAGAATAGCCGATCCTCCCGGTGAGGGCAGGATAGACAGCTCTCAATGATTTCTAAGCCGTAAGGGGCGCGCATGAATTCACCACCCCGGAGTATACCTCCCTCCCTACGCAACACGAAACGAAACCCGGTTTGCATGTGCATCCGTCCGTTAGATGACAACCGATTCGCACCTTTCTACTGGAATCTAAGGTTTCCTGGCTGTGATGGCCGTCACGCTGCCATGTGACGAGGGTTACAGCAGTCCTTTTCTGCTGAGTTCATATTTTGAATTGTGTGGAGGTGCAAAATGCAAAAGGATGAGCGCGACCTGTTGGAAGTTCTAAAATTTGAACTCCAATTCCTCGAAGATGGAGGCTATGGGCGTTCGCCGAGAACTCCTTGGAGGCCTCAATATATTTTCGAAGACTCTCTCACTTGCATGAACTACGATTCCAAAGAGAATCCCGGTCCGTGCAGTGATTGTGTACTGATGCAACTGGTACCACCCGAGCACCGCTCCGAGAAGATTCCCTGCCGCCACATTCCGTTCAACACATCGGCGGAGGACTTGGATTCACTCTACCGGTACGGCAACCAACAAGAGACAGAAGAGACGGTTGGAGCCTGGCTGAGGGCCACTATTCAGCGTCTCGAAGAAGAACGAGCATCGGCTCGACCGGCTCACAGCAAACAGCAGCCCTCCGGCGGCGGAACGGTGAGAGGAACTC
>JBAQJG010000310.1:0-1565 GCA_049300145.1 Chthoniobacterales bacterium
ATGCCGTGCTCGTCGGCGCGATCGTAAAAGTCGCCGCACTTGTAGAGAAACTGAACCGTATCGGTAAGCGCTAGAAATCCGTGTGCGAACCCGGCGGGAACGTAGATTTGATTCTGGTCCTTGGCGGACAAAAGCACGCTGGTCCACTTCCCGAAGTGCGGAGAGCCGAGACGAACATCAACCACAACGTCGAGCGCTTCTCCTTCGATTACGCGGCACAATTTCGACTGGGGATGGCGCACTTGATAGTGAAGCCCGCGCAGGGTGCCTTTTGCGGAACGAGAGTGATTGTCTTGAACGAATGAGTCCGTGATCCCCAAGTCGGCAAATTTTTCGCGATGATAGACCTCCAGGAAATATCCGCGCGCGTCGCAAATCAACTTTGGGCGCAACTCACAAACACCAGGCAGCGAGGTTTCCACTCGTTCCAAGGAAATACATCCTTATCTGTTCGCTCAGAGAATACCCTATTGCGATCTGGGCATTCTTTAGCATGAGGTCAATAGCTGATCAAAAAATTACGAATGTTAAGATTTGTGTCCAGAATGTGCAGTGGCGTGGAGAGAAGAATCGCGCTTGTCATAGTACTTTTCATAATAGGTACGGTACTCGCCATCGCGAACGCTTTCTACCCATGTGGTTTTGGTTCTGTACCAATCGATCGTCTGGCGCAGCCCTTGTTCAAGCGGGATTTGCGGCTTCCAACCAAGTTCATTTTCGATTTTTTTGCAGTCCAGGGAATAGCGGCGGTCGTGGCCGGGGCGGTCTTTCACGTACGTTAGGAGCGTTTCGGGCTTATCCATCTCCTTCAAGAGGGCTTTGGCCATGGTGATATTTTCCACGATATCGGCGCCGCCAATGTTGTAGACCTCGCCGATCTGGCCGCGTTCGAGGACCGCGAGAATGCCGCGGCAATGATCTTCGACGTGCAGCCAGTCGCGCTGCTGTTTGCCGTCGCCGTAGATCGGCAGAGGCTTGTCGTCGATCAGATTGCTGATGAGCAGCGGCAGAAATTTTTCCGGGAATTGGTAGGGACCGTAATTATTGGAAGCGCGTGTGATTACGCCGGGAAAACCGTAGGTGCGCACATAGGAATGGACCAGCAGATCCGAACTGGCTTTTGACGCGGAATACGGACTGCTCGGATGGATCGGCGTATTCTCGTCGGAAAATCGATCGGGGGCCATGTCGCCGTAAACTTCGTCGGTCGAAATATGGACGAATTTCGCGACGGCGAGTTTTTTCGCGGCTTGCAGCAACGCGAACGTACCGGTCACGTTCGTTTGAATTGCGGCGGCCGGTTCGTAGATGCTGCGGTCAACGTGCGACTCAGCGGCGAAGTGCACCACGGCAGTACAACCAGTCATGGCCGCTTCGACCGCATGCGCGTCGCAGATGTCGCCTTTGACGAAGCGATAACGGGGATCCTGGGCGACGCATTCGAGGTTCGCTAAATTGCCGGCATAAGTGAGCTTGTCGTAATTGACCACGGAATGTTTGTGCCCGAGCGCCAAAACCATACGGATGAAATTGGAGCCGATGAAACCGGCGCCTCCGGTGACGAA
>JBAQJG010000311.1:0-1508 GCA_049300145.1 Chthoniobacterales bacterium
GATATAGCGCGAATCATGGGTAACGCCGCTGGGGAATAGCCGGCTCGCCTTCTCGGAGGCGGCAGCCGAACCCGGGGTCGCGGCGCGATAGGCGGCGATGATCGGCGAATTCGTCGTCAAGGTGTCGGGCATGGCGGTCACTCCTCTATCGGCAGAGGCTTTGACGATGTTAGGCCCGATGCCGCGCTGGGCCAATGAGAAAGGCCGCCCCGAGGGGCGGCCTTTCCGTTAACCGATAACCGGCGGCCAATCACGGCCGCGAGCCGTCGCCCTTAAGCGAGGACCTCCAGCTGAGCGGGGATCCTGGTCGCGGCAGCGGATGACCGCGGTTGATGGCTAGACACAGGATCACCTCCTTTCAGTTGTTACGACGAAGGGCGCTAACCTACGAAAAACACCGCGACACGACAAGCGATCTTATTCTCAATCGCAGCGTTCGCGCCGCGCCGCTTTCGCGCTACACTCAGGAAAACCCAGGAATTCAGCCAAAAGGAGTGACAATGCGCCGCAGCGAAGACCGCATCCTGACGACACATACCGGCAGCCTGCCGCGCCCGCCGGAGCTTACCCGTCTCTATGTGCGCCGAGCGAAAGGAGAATCGGTCGACGCCGCCGAGCTCGAAAGACTCGGCCAGGCAGCGTTGCGATCGGTCCTGAGCAAGCAGGCCGAGGCAGGGGTCGACATCGGCAACAACGGCGAGCAGCAGCGCGAGGGATTTTTCCTCCACATCCGGCATCGCATGAGCGGCTTTGGCGGCTCGTGGCAGCGCCGGACGCGCGCCGACGCGCTGCGCTATCCGGCATTCAAGCAGATGATGGAGCAACAGCTCGCCGCCAAGGAAGCGGTCAGCAACATGGGGCCGCCAAAGGCGATTGGCGAAATCCGCTATCTCGGGACAGAGGCGATCGAAGCCGAATGTGCCGACTTCCGGGCCGCGCTTGCCGATACCGGGACCCGTTTCGTCGAGCCGTTCGTGACCGCGCCGTCTCCGGGGATCATCGCCGGCGCGATGAAGAACGAGCATTACGACACCGAGGAGGCCTATCTCGACGCGCTGGGAGCGGCCCTCAAACCCGAGTACGAGACGATCGTGCAGCGCGGCTTTCTGTTGCAGCTCGATTGCCCCGATCTGGCGCTGGAACGCCACCTCTCTTACCAGGACCGGCCGCTTGGCGATTTCCTCGGCTTTGTCGAGCGCGTCGTCGCGACGATCAACAAGGCGTTGGAAAACATCCCGCGCGACCGGGTTCGGCTGCATGTCTGCTGGGGCAATTACGAGGGCCCGCACGATTGCGACGTGCCGCTCGCCGACATTCTGCCGGTGATCAAACAGGCCGATGTCGGCGCTTTCTTCTTCCCCTTCGCCAATCCCCGTCATGCCCACGAATACCGCGTGTTCGAAAAGCTGCCTCTTGCCGACGATCAGGTCATCATCGCCGGGGTCATCGACAGCCTGACTAATTTCGTCGAACACCCCGACGCCGTCGCTGATCGGCTAGAACGGGTG
>JBAQJG010000312.1:0-2414 GCA_049300145.1 Chthoniobacterales bacterium
CGCTACGCGCGCGCCTTCGCTGGCTAGCCGCACCGCAATTGCGTGCCCAATCCCTCGCCCAGCGCCAGTGACGATGGCAATGTGATTTTCAAACCTCATCGTTAGGCTGCAATCCTGCGCTCTCGCGCCAAACTGTCAACGCGGGAGAGCCGCTGGCAATAGGGGGAACGCAGGAAGCAGCGCAATTCAGCCAGCGGGCCGGGCCTTCTCCTCCAGAGTGTCGCGGAGCATCTTGAGCAACTTGCCAGCGCCGCAGGAATCCCCCGCAAAAATCTTTCGCACTGAAGGCTCGTAGTTCCGAAATAGCTAACTCGTCTTTTCCGAAAAATGCTAAGTCGTGCGCTCAGTTTCTTGCAAAATTTCGTCAATCATAGAGAGGAATGGTTGAATGCTGAAAGGTTTCGTGACGTAATTGCGCGCTCCGGCGGAAAGGAGCCGTTCAATTTGGTTCAGGGTCCCATCGGCGCTGATAACCACGACCGGTATGTTCGCCGTAGCCGCGTTCTGCCGGATGCGCTGGAGGCATTCGGAGCCGTGCATGTCCGGCAAATTGAGGTCGAGCAGAATTAATTGGGGACCATGGGTCTCGGCAAGGGAGAGGCCAATCTCGCCCCGGGAAGCTTGAAGTAATTTCATGGCTGGTCGTTCTTCCATAATACGTTGCACGAGTGCGAAATTTGCCGGATCGTCTTCGATGTAAAGAACATCGCAAGGCAAATTCGCAGCGACCTTCGCTACCACCTTGCCTTGGTTCGGTTCGGTGATTTCTCGATTGATAACAGCGAGCAGGTCGCGCCCGGCTTTTAGAATCTGTTTGGCGTTATCGGCCACGCTCTCGCTATCACATTGGATTTCGATCAGCTCGGCAAATCCAATAATAGCGGTGAGCGGCGTGCGCAGCTTCTGCTCCAAGTACGCCAAAAACTCATTCAGCCGGAGAGTTTTTAAACGCAATTCTTCGCGACAATGAGCAATCTCTTCCTCAAGCTGAGCGGACTGTTCAGACTTGGCTCCATTGTCTTCTTTGACATTGGATTGTGAATTCGCGTCCATTGATGTTTGTCCTTACGAAATTGCAGTGGCGCGCTTATGAGGCTTCGTCTTAATTTGGAGCCCGGACGGCGCCTCGAAACTTCCCCCTCTGAGTTTTTTCAAAAGGTCGATGTCTTTACGCATTTTATGTTTGTGCGCGCAGAAGATAAGCGCCGTATCTTCGCTAATAAGATCGGTTTCATAGAATTTGAGTAACGATTGATCGAAGCTGTGCCAGCCCAGTGTGCTGCCGGCCTCGATAATTTCCTGAAAAGTGCGGCGCTCGCTCTCGCCGTAGAGAAGCGTTTCGCGTGTGCGCAGATTGCTTCCCATGATCTCGGTTAGGAGCAAACGTCCGCCGCCAACTTTGCCCACAAGCCGCTGGCTGATGATGTAGCGCACAGTATCTGCGAGGCGCTGACGCAAAGACTGTTCTTCATCCTTACCGAACATTCCGAGGATGCGATTTATGGTCTGACCCGCGCTGATCGTGTGAAGTGTGGCAAAAACAACATGACCAGTCTCGGACGCTGTCATCGCGATCTCCATAGTTTCGCGATCTCGAATTTCGCCAACCAGAATGACCTTGGGGGCCTGACGAAGAGCCGCGCGCAAGCCACGCGCAAAATCCGGAAAATCCTTGCCCAGTTCGCGCTGATGGAAGACCGCTCGCCGGTGCGGATGAACGAATTCGATCGGGTCCTCAAGTGTGATGATGTGAATCTGCTGTGTTTGATTTAACTCGTTGAGCATTGCAGCGAGTGTGGTCGTTTTGCCGCTGCCTGTAGCGCCCGTGACGAAGATCATTCCGTTTTTTTCCTTAACGATCTCCCGAAAGATCGGTGGCAAGCCGAGCGCGTCGAGCGTCGGGATTTCCGATTGCAACTTTCGCATGACAATGGCTTGCTTGCCGTTTTGTTTGAAAATGTTGACGCGAAATCGCGCAACATCCTTGAGCGCATAACTGCAATCGCACGAACCCCCGGTGGCCAGATCGTGTTTGAGCCGCTCATCGCCATTGATAATGTGATCGGCAAGTTCACCGATTTCTTTGGATCCGAAAATAGGCTCTGGCTTTTCAGCCGGGAATTCCTCCAGCCCGCCGTGCGTCTCGATAACCGGCGGTTTACCCACTGTAAAAAGCAAATCGGAAATGCCTTCGCGGCTTTGAATCATGGCGCCGAGGAGCGAATCGATGATTTGTTTATCCATCTGAGCTTCCGTCCGAGGCGAGGGAAGTAAGCTAGGATCGTGCCGACGCAGCGCGATCAGAGAGTGACAGATGTGGCCGGGCGGGCCATCGCACCCGTTCCTTGGTCGCTCTTCCGGATCGCAAGTTTTGGGCAGGCTAGCGTTCCAGAACCTGGCGCAATGTCTTGTGC
>JBAQJG010000313.1:0-1563 GCA_049300145.1 Chthoniobacterales bacterium
ACGGTCGACACCATCACCCCGAGGGACTGTCAGGAATTCTGTGTGTGAGGCCATAATGATGGAAGGCAAAGGAGCATCATATGGCTATCGAGAGAGACCTGCTGGACCAACTTTTAGCTGGGCGTGATCCGAAGGATGTGTTCAACAAGGATGGGCTGGTTGACGAACTGAAGAAGGCGCTATCGGAGCGGATTCTGAACGCTGAGATTGACGAGCATCTGGACGGCGACGGCGGCGAAGCCAAAGGCAATCACCGCAACGGTTATTCGAAGAAGTCGGTTCTGACTGGCACTTCGAAGATGACATTGTCGGTGCCGCGCGATCGGGCTGGGACCTTCGATCCGAAACTGATTGCCAAATACCAGCGCCGGTTTCCGGACTTTGACGAGAAGATCATCTCGATGTACGCCCGCGGCATGACGGTTCGGGAGATCCGCGGCCACCTCGAGGAACTCTACGGCATTGATGTCTCGCCCGATCTGATCTCGGCGGTCACCGATGCGGTGCTGGACGAGGTCGCGGAATGGCAGAACCGGCCGCTCGATATCTGCTACCCACTGGTGTTTTTCGATGCCATTCGGGTCAAGGTCCGCGACGAGGGCTTCGTGCGCAACAAGGCGATCTACATCGCGCTTGGCATCCTGCCGGACGGCACGAAGGAGATCCTCGGCATTTGGATCGAGCAGACCGAAGGTGCCAAGTTCTGGCTGCGCGTGATGAACGAACTAAAGAACCGCGGCGCCCAGGACATTCTGATCGCCGTCGTCGATGGCCTGAAGGGCTTTCCTGAAGCCATCAATGCGGTTTTCCCGCAGACGGTCATTCAGACCTGCATCGTTCACCTGATCCGCCATTCCATGGATTTTGCCGCCTGGAAGGATCGCAAGAACGTCGCGCAGGCGCTTCGGGCCGTCTATCGCGCGGCCGATGCCAAGATCGGCCAGGCCGCCCTCGATGCCTTCGCACAAAGTCCGTGGGGCGAGAAGTATCCGGCGATCGCGCAGAGCTGGCGCCGCAACTGGGACCTTGTCATTCCGTTCTTCGCGTTCCCCGAAGGCGTCCGCAAAATTATCTACACAACGAACGCCATCGAGGCACTGAACTCCAAGCTGCGCCGGGCCATCAGAACCAGAGGTCATTTCCCATCTGACGACGCCGCGGCCAAGCTGCTATATTTGGTCTTGAATCATGCGGCTGCGGACTGGAAACGGCCGCCACGCGAGTGGTTCGAGGCGAAGACGCAGTTCGCCGTTATGTTCAAAGAGCGCTTCGTGCTCGCATGACGGAAAACCGCCTCACACACAAAAATTCCGATAGTCCCCGCCTCGCTGGCAACCTTGCTAGCAATTCTCGTGACAATCGGCACGACCAGCAGCATTGACTTCGTTCCGTATGTTTACTGGTCTTTTGCGGGACTGTGCGTCGCCCTAATCCGCATCGGATATAGCCCGTCAATTCGGCACGCCATCCACTGCCAGCATGAAACGAAGACGAACCACGCCGTAGCACTCCGCTGGCCATTATGAGCGCACGCTGCAGACCGAGTCCGGTGAGGTAAAGCTA
>JBAQJG010000314.1:0-2925 GCA_049300145.1 Chthoniobacterales bacterium
GTCTTCACTGGTTACCTCACCGGCGTCGAACTCGCCACCGCCTACGCCTCCGCTGATGTCTTCGCTTTTCCAAGCACCACTGACACCTTCGGCAACGTCATCATCGAAGCGCAGGCATCTGGCGTGCCGGTTGTCGTCTCCGACTCCGGCGGTCCCAAAGAATTGGTGGACGACAAAACGAACGGCCTCGTGACCAAGTCGCACGACGTCGGGGATTTCACCCGTGCCATCCGCGCGTTAATTGTCGATCCCGCGCTGCGGGAGCGAATGGGTGATTGCGCCCGGCAAAGCGTCGTCGATCGCAGTTGGCCAAATGCGTTCCGGAAGTTTTGGTCGATGACCGAAGTGTAATTGCCGATTAAGTCGGCAGCGGTGGCGGTGTCAATGGAGGAATCGGCGGCGGCTCAGGCTGCGGAATTCCTGCCCAGACATCGTAATCCGAACCGAATTGTCGCAAGAAGCAGAGCAGGAATGAGCGAGGCAACACGAAGATTGGCAACAGAATCACTGTGCCGACGTAGGGAATGGCCGCGATGCAGCACGTCACGCACGTGGTGAGGCAGCCGATGATTCCACAGGCAATCGCGAGAACGATGAGAAACAAGAAATAAAGGATGATCGGCGCTGGATGCCCCCTGACTAACGAAGTCGCCTCACGAAACGCCACCACCGCGCGACACCGGCGGCGATACATAATCGGCACCATAAAATGCGAAATCAGTGCCCAACCGAGCGCGGCGAAGGCAATGAGAGTGCAAAACAATACCATTCCCACGATCATGCCAATGTCCTTACCGGCCACGCCCTTCCCGGAAATTACTATCGGCAGCAGGAAGATCGCGAACGCTGCCGCAGCGGTTGCTAGGAAGAGTAAGACAACGAGCCACGAGAAAAGAAAAAGGCTGTTTCCTTCACGCCAGAATTCTTTCCATGGTTCGACAATTGCCGCGCGGTTGCGCACGATGCAGTCCGTAAAGATGAAAGCGCCTCGTGCTCTCACCCACGACAGGACAACAATGATAGCCAACACGATGAGGGAAATCACCGCGACGAGCGCGACGACCCAAGCTTGAATGTGCTCGCCCGATGTGAACGATGGGATGTTAGATGGATTGTAGCTGGAGGAACGAAAACTCCAGTTTCCGCTGCCATTAAAAGGGAATTTGAAGCCGAAATTGAAATTCACTCCGCCGGCAAGGAACGCGGCAAATCCAATGACGCACCATTTGCCGAGATTAAACGGTTGAAAAAGGATCTTCTTCGTTAGCTCAAAAGCTTCGCCGAAGGGCTTGAAAATCTCGATTTTTGGTTCGCTTCCATTCATTTGGAATTTAGCCGGCTTTCAAGCCGGTCACTGTAAGGGCAGCCATTTTGTGTAAGGTTAAAGAAATCCGAGCATAGGTTAGCGGGGGCGGATTGCCCGTGTCCCCGTCGCATCTCGCAAGCTGAGTTTTAATTGTCGATGTTAAAAAGAAAAAGAGAAATCGCCGAAGCGCAGAGCCAGCCCGCAGCTGGCGAACGAAAGACTGGCGTGACTCAAGCGCATATCGGCCGCCGATATCCGATCGGAGCGGAACTGATCGGTGCGAACGAAACGCACTTTCGCGTTTGGGCGCCGAAAGCGCAGCGGGTCGATCTCGTCCTCGAAGGCAGTGCGGAAAAAAATGCGAACCGAACTTTTCATCCGCTGACGTGCGAGGACGACGGCTATTTTTCGGACGTCGCGCACGCTGCCGCAGGGTCGCTTTATCGATTTCGCGTCAACAATGCCGTACATTTTCATCCGGATCCCGCGTCGCGATTTCAACCACACGGCCCGCACGGTCCCTCGCAGGTTGTCGATCCAACGCGGTTTCAGTGGACGGATTCAGAGTGGCCCGGTGTGAAATTAAAGGGCCAGATCATTTATGAAATACACATCGGCACATTCACGCCCGAAGGCACCTGGCGCTCCGCCGCCGAGCAATTGGCGGAATTGAAACGCATCGGCATGAGCGTTATCGAGGTGATGCCGATTGCGGATTTTCCTGGAAAATTCGGATGGGGTTACGATGGTGTCGATCTCTTTGCGCCGACACGCTTGTACGGAATTCCCGATGATTTGCGCTATTTCGTCAACCGCGCGCACTCGCTCGGTTTGGCTGTGATTTTGGATGTCGTTTACAATCATTTCGGCCCGGACGGGAATTATCTCGGCGTTTACTCCGACGATTATCTGCAACGTGGAAGCACAACCGACTGGGGTGATTCTGTTAATTTCGACGGACCGAACTCGGAGCCGGTGCGCGAATTTTTCATCACCAACGGGCGCTACTGGATCGATGAATTTCATTTCGATGGATTTCGTTTCGACGCGACAGAAAGCATTTTCGACAGATCGGAAGAGCACATTCTCGGCGCGATCGGTCGAGCTGCGCGGAGTGCTGCAGGTGAACGTTCCATCATACTGGTGGCGGAGAATGAACGACAGGAAGGGAAATTGATTCGGCCGCGCAGCGAAGGGGGCGACGATCTCGACGGTGTCTGGAATGATGATCTTCATCACAGCGCGTTTGTCGCGCTGACCGGCCGCCGGGAAGCGTATTACACGGATTACCTCGGAGCACCGCAGGAATTCATTTCCGCCGCGAAATACGGTTACCTTTTTCAAGGACAACCGTATTCCTGGCAGCAAGCACCTCGCGGGACACTGGCTCTGGGTGCACCGCCGGAAGCGTTCGTCGCGTTTGTCGAAAACCACGATCAAGTTTCAAACACGCTCGCCGGCCAGCGAGTGCGCTTCGAAGCTTCACCCGGGCGATATCGCGCCATGACCGCGCTGCTGCTGCTCGGTCCCTGGACGCCACTGCTTTTTCAAGGCCAGGAATTTGGAACATCGAGACCGTTCCTTTATTTTAGCGACGTGGGCGACGACAAACTTCGGGA
>JBAQJG010000315.1:0-2986 GCA_049300145.1 Chthoniobacterales bacterium
ACACAAAATTGCTTTGATCGAGAACCTCGCTCGTGCTTACGGGCATCATCTCGATAAAACGTAGAATCAAATTGCGAGCCGCAGCAAACTCGATGAGGGGGATTAACTGATCTTCATTCCGGCCGCGCATCAGGACGGCGTTGAGTTTGATCTGCTCCACCCCCGCGGCAATTGCGGCTTCGATCCCCTCAAGGACTTGCACATGCAAATCTCGTCCGGTGATTTGGGAATAAGCATTTCGATCTAACGTATCGAGTGAAATGTTGACGGAGCGCACACCGGCGGCTCGTAAAGCCGCCGCCATCGTCAAATTCGGTTCAACCGGGCGCGCAAGAAGTGTCCCGTTAGTCGAAAGACCAATGTCGTTAAGGCCGGGAATTTTCGGGAGTTGGCGGATAAGATCGAGAACACCGCGGCGGGTGACCGGTTCGCCTCCGGTGATTCTTATCTTCGAGACGCCGAGCTCTGCCGCCAGATGAATGAGGCACAATGTTTCTTCGAAAGTGAGAATTTCTTCGCGCGGCAGCCACTACTGCAATTCTTGCGGCATGCAGTAGGTGCAGCGCTCATTGCAACGGTCGGTGATCGAGACGCGCAAATACGAGATGCGGTGGCCGAAGTGATCTTCCATTGGCCGCAACGTTACGATTAACGCGCTGTTGAATCAAGAAAGTGGCATGATTGACTCGAAATCCGGCGGCAGTATGATTCTTCCGATGAAGCGTCAATTTTTTTCCTGGGCACTGACAACTGGCCTTGCCGCCGGCGCATTCATTCTCACGAGTTGTTCTACGACCGAAACACGGATTTCCGGGCACCCGGAAATTTTTCAAAGCCTTTCCCCCGGCGATCAGGAGCTCGTGAGCCGGGGTCAAATTCGCGATGGCATGTCGCAAAGTGCGGTTTGGCTAGCCTGGGGTTCACCCGATCGGAAAATTATGGGTAATATGCGCGGTCGTTCAACCGAAACCTGGATTTATGTAAATTACGCGACCTATCCATATCCTTATTACGGACCCTATGGGCCCGGCTTCGGTTACGGTTTCGGATTTGGTGGCGTCGGTTTTGTGGGCACGCATCATCACGGCGGTCGCTCTTTCGTGTTCTTCGGCGACCCCTTCTACGATCCATTCTACTATTCGTATATTCCGCCGAGCATTCCGTATCCAACCAAGACGGTCACCTTCGCAAATGGCCGGGTCAGGGCGTTCCAATACCTGGTGCCGCCGTACCGCTGACTAAGAATTCTCTCGCGTTCTACCACAGAACTAATCAGAGTCGCGGCACGCCCGACAAATGGCTTACCGCTCATTTCGAAAGTTCCTCGACGCTCTTGACGAAGCGGGCGAACTGAGACACGTCGCTGTCCCGGTCGACACCGATCTGCTCATTGCGGAATGGGCCGACCGCGAAATGAAATCGCCCGCCGGCGGGAAAGCGCTTCTTTTCGAGCAAGCGATTGTCGATGGAAGAAAAACGGAGTTTCCCGTCGCCATCAATACGATGGGATCGCGCAAGCGGATGGCGCTTGCTCTCCAGGTCGCGGACGTAGCAGACATCGCGCAAGAGATTCAGCTCATCCTCAAAGCGAAACCGCCCACTGACCTGCGTGAAGGCTGGAGTTTGCTCAAACAGGGAATTCACCTGCTGCATGCACGGCCGAAACAGGTAAAAGAAGGCGAATGTCAGGAAGTGGTTCACAAGATTGACAACGGAAATGATTTTTCATTGGCGAATCTGCCAATCTTAAAATGCTGGCCGAAAGACGGCGGACGTTTCATCACTTTGCCGAATGTGCATACGCGCGACCCGGAGAGCGGCGCGCGAAACGTGGGTGTTTATCGCATGCAGATTTATGATGCGCGGACGACAGGGATGCATTGGCAAATTCACAAGGTCGGTGCGCGCCACGGGAAGCGATACTACGAACGGGGCGAACGCATGCCGGTTGCCGTAACACTCGGCGGCGATCCGGTCTATACCTTCGCTGCGACTGCGCCATTGCCAGACGGCTTGGATGAAATTCTTTTCGCGGGTTTTTTGCGAAAAAAATCCGTCGAACTCGTGTGCTGCAAAACAATCGATCTCGATGTGCCGTCGGATGTCGATTTTGTCCTGGAAGGTTATGTGCAACCAGGGGAAATGCGCGCGGAAGGTCCGTTTGGCGATCACACTGGTTTTTACACCGCGGTCGAGGACTATCCGGTTTTTCATGTGACGGCGATTACCCATCGGCGCGATGCCATTTATCCGACAACGATCGTGGGCGTGCCGCCGATGGAAGATTTTTACCTGGGCGACGCCAGCGTGCGCATTTTTCTACCGGTCTTCAAAATGAACTTTCCGGAAATCGTGGACATGACGCTGCCGCCAGAAGGCGTTTTTCACAATCTCGTCTTCGTCAGCATTCGGAAACAATATCCGTATCAGGCCTTCAAGGTAATGCATGGGCTTTGGGGCATGGGCCAGATGATGTTCAGCAAATACATTGTGGTGGTCGATGAAGACTGCGACGTGCACAACACGAGTGAAGTGCTCTTTCGCTTGTGCGCCAACACCGACCCGGCGCGCGACACGACCGTCATTAAGAACCCGAGCGACTCGCTCGATCATGCGCCGACCGAACAGAACATCGGCTCGCACATGGGTCTTGACGCCACGCGCAAATTACCGGCCGAAAACTATCACCGCGCCTGGCCGGAATTGCTGAAAATGACGGAGGAAGTGCAGGCGCTCGTGGATGCGCTGCAGGCACAAACGCGCTGATTGTTCCAACCGCGCGGAGCCTTCACCAAACAAACTGCCGCTCGATTACGGCTTTCGGAAGAGCTCGCCAGTGTCGACGTCGCGAGTGAGGCCACCACGTGGAACGCCGCGGAGATCGTAGAGACGATCGGTGTACGGGCTATAGAACAACCCCGGCCTGCCGCTGAATTGGGCGAAAGGAAAGCCGCCCGGCGGCCGATGGTAGCGTGCAGCTTGATCC
>JBAQJG010000316.1:0-8051 GCA_049300145.1 Chthoniobacterales bacterium
TTGGCCAAAAATCGGGCCCATGATAGCGACACTGAGTCCACTGATTCTTATGCCGACGTTGCTGCAAATCATGTAACGAGCAAAATCCATGGGCAGCGCTAGTTTCCCCAAGGCCAGTCGATCAAGCCCTCCCATTACGTTGTTCACGAGTAACGTGAAAAAGGTCTTGGTCGTGAAGCCGACCATGTCACGAACCCGCGCGAGTTGCGCAAGCTTCCAGTGAATGCCAAAGCCGTATCTGATCTTGGCGTGAAGCATAAGGAGGACGAGTTGGACGACGCTCAAGAAGGTTCCCCAAGTTACAAGAATGAGGGCGCTTCTCGTCCACCATGCCAAGATCACTGATCCGCCAACTTGAAGAACACTTAGAACAACTCGCAACAGACCCACGAACTTAAAGTCGAGGTTGACTTGAGCGAGGATGTTCCAGAACTGACCGTAGAAAGTGAAAAACATTCCGACTCCTGCTGCCACGAACGACCACTCTAGAACCGGGACCTGGTCGGACGTGACATTGAACCAGCGTGGGCCAAAAACAGATCCGATAACGATGAACGCGACAGCCATGAACGCTAGGAGCGGAATCGCGACCACATTTCCGGTCCCCCAATAACTGCGTGCCACGTCCATATCACCCCGGCCAAGCTCAATTCCGACATATCGACCCACCGCTACGCCCAGTCCCAAATCCATGAAACCGAACGCGCCCGTCAAGGTCAGCACGTAAAACCAAAGTGCGTACATTCCCGGCCCGAGGAAGCGATAAAAGAGTGGGACGGAAACAAGGTTGATGATCGTGACAACGAGCAACGGCGCCATGCTCCAGAGGGTCTGTTTCTTCAAACTCATCGCACGCGAGAAATCGAGAGATCTTCTTTAACTTCAGCCACATGTCTGTTGCAAACGATCAAACTCCGATAGTGCCATTCCTATCACCTGGTCCATATTGTAATAGCGATACGTCGCCAGGCGGCCGACGAACGTGACATTTTTCTCCAGCGCTGTGCGCTCGGCGTATTTTGAATAGAGCGCCTTCGCATCGGGCGCGGGAATTGGGTAGTAGGGTTCGCGACCAGGGCCGAGCTCCTGCGGGTATTCGCGCACGATCGTCGTCGATGGAAGCTGTTGGCCAGTGGCGTGTTTAATTTCGACGATGCGCGTGAAATCGTGATCGTTTGGGTAATTTACTTGCATCGCCGGTTGAAAGAATTCCTGCGACAAAGTCTCCGGTTCAAAGCGCAATGATCGATATGGCAATGGACCAAAGCAGTGATCGAAATATTCGTCGATGGGTCCCGTGTAGATGAGACGATCATATTTTACACGATGCCGTGCTTCGCGAAAGTCGGTATTGAGCCGCACTTCGATTTTCGGGTTGGAAAGCATTTTCTGGAACATCGGTGTGTATCCGTCCTTCGGTAACGCCTGAAATCGTTCCGATAGGTACCGATCATCGCGGTTGGTGCGGATGGGGATTCGTCCGCAAACGCTGGGATCGAGATCTTTGGCGTCGCGTTGCCATTGCTTCCGTGTGTAGTTTTTAAAAAACATCTCGTACAACTTCCAGCCGACCTGCGAGACGATCACTTCCTCGGAATTTTTCGGGCTGTCGATCTTGACCCGCCACTCGGCGAACTGCGCTTGCATTTCTTCGCTGGTTGATGGCCGGCCGATCAGTTGCTCGAACGTGTTGAGATTGATCGGGAAATGCCAGAAGCGGCCATGAGTCCAAGACAAAATCTTGTATTCCACTTCACGCCAGTCGGTGAATTGGCTCAGGTAATCGACGATGCGCTGAGAGTTTGTGCGGAAATAATGCGGCCCGTAGTCGTGGACGAGGACACCGGCCGCATCGTAATGATCGTAAGCATTGCCTCCGATGTGGTGGCGCTTCTCGACAACGAGGCAACTCTTGCCGAGTTGGCTGGCGATGCGCTCGGCAAGCACGGCGCCGGCGAAGCCCGCGCCTACGATTAAGAAATCAAACTTTTCCACGAAAGCAGCGATGTCCGGCCCGCAGAATAGCAGACCCAGCGCCATCGCCAAATTGCGAGGGTGAGATTAGGAGCTCCGGAGAGTTTGTTTCTTTAGGCTCATCGCGTTCGTTTGATCATCAGCTTCTTTGCAACCGGTGTCTCACCAGAGCCGTGGCCGGGGATAATCGAATGAGCTTTTTTCGGCGGCTCCGATGCTTACGTGTCCCGTGGGGCGGGCTCGTCCAAAGAAATCGTCTTTCACGCCGGGTAGTACTTGCCCTGCGCCCAGTGCCGGGCTGCCTTCCAGAAGGCGGAAATCGCCCATTGTTGGCATGGCGAAGCGCGGGTCGCCTTCTCGGGAGTGCACATCCTGATTGCTTACGCGTTGCCACTCTGATACGGAGAAGGCTGTCTCTCCGGCCCAACCATTCTTAGCAACAATCGCTCCAACCGCGAGGAGAAGGTTATGGTCGGATAAATTTCCAGACGTATCTGGGTCGATGCCATTCTTCCGCAAAATCAATTGAGGGCCTTTATTATAGACGCTGATATTGTTCAGCACGCGGCAATCATGAGTGGACATGGGGCCACCGGCCTCCTCTCGCAAGGGTCCTTCGACAGTTATGCCACCTCCTTCGTTGAGGTAACAGGTGTTGTTGTAGATACGTGAGCCGGCCGCTGACGAGATGAAAATTCCGAGACCCCCTCCACCTTGATAAATGAGCGTCGATTGCGTTCTATCATTGAGCTTCCTCTTGAGGAAAAAGTTATGCTGCCCTCGCTTCTCCGCTTCTGGATCGGGTATCAGGTAATCGGCCGCGAGTGAGTTGCGGTTGGCTGTGGAAATATTGTTCAGCACCAGATTGCCCGCAGATACTTCAACCATGATCCCAGATCCCTCGTTATCGTGACAGAAATTTCGCTCTATCCGGTTGTTGTCGCACCTCTCATCCAGCCAGAGGCCCGACCCGATGTTGTAGGCAAACTCGTTTCCAATGATGCGCCCCTTATCGAATTTCGGGATTAGCTTTGCCCCGCCGCAATGCCAACTGGGGTCGTATCTGTCGATGTTGTTGTAAATGACCCGGCATCCCTCGATTAGATGGCCTTCGCCGTTCCCGCCGATGCCGGAGTTGCCGTGACACGCCACTACGCAATGGACCAAACTGTTCCGATTACCGCTTAGGCTGACTCCAACAAAATCGCCCCATGTGATCACGCAGCTCTCCAGGCGCGAGGCTTCACCGTAAACGTTGCAAGCAGCCCAGTTTGCTATTGCAAGCGTGCTGGCGTGGCGCATCTGGAGCCCGCGAACGATAATGTGGTCGCCCGTTAGCTTCATCCAGGCGGCGCGCACCGCAGCTTCCGTTTTGTATTTATTGGGATCGTCGGAATCTGACAACCAAACGTAAAGCGTGGAATTCGTGGAGTCGTGAAAAAAGGTGCCCGGTTGAAGTTGCTCCTTTGCGATCATAGGACGCAGATGAATTGCGTCGAGCAGAGTTCCGTCGCGGATAAACACGCGATGAATCTCATTTGCGATCCAGAATGACGCGTCGTTGCTATCCGGAGAGCGCGGAGGCAGCTTTGGAAGCCTGGCTTTCCAGACTGCATCGTGATCTAGCGTCCATCCGCTGATCACGTCGGAACCTTTGATGACCACAGTTTCTCCCGGCGCAGCTTCAATTACGATCGGCGCTTCATTGGTCCCGGAGGCTTTGATGATCACCGTCTCCCGGTATTCTCCGGCGTGAATAATCACTTTATCGCCAGCGCGAACTTTTGAAACTGCCGCCGAGATCGTCTTCAGTGGCTTCTGTCGGCTTCCGGGATTTCTATCAGAGGCCGCCGGATCACGCTGGTTTACAATGAACTCTCTCGCTTGTGTCGGCTGCAAAAGAAACGTCAATGCCAAGACCAAGCAAAGCAAAAGAAAACGAGGCAGAGAACGTCGCGGACTTGAGTGTATTGGCATGTCTGGCTTCAGGTGATTGTTAAGGCTCAACCGGTTGCAATCTGGAAGGCGATCAGATTCAGCAGGCGCCATTCCGATATCGTAGTAATCGCGGCAGGTGGCAAGCCAGCCAATGGAACTGCCGTTTTCTCCGAGACTTCCGGTTCAAATCGAATTGAGCCGAGTTGTTGAAACGATCACGGTAGTATTCATCGATTTGGACGGGCCAACATTTCAGTGTTTCCGCCGCGCCGTCCTCAGCAAGGATTTCTGGTTGCGACGGACCCGAACGACAGGAGCGGCGCAAGATGGGAATCATTTGGACAAAAGAAATCCAAATAAGGCCATAAATCTGGCGCGCGGAGTGCTTTATGGTAATTATGGCATTTCTTGTAGGCACATCCCGATCCAATTGTCCCATCGCACTGGCGCGCGGCGCTGTTTTTCTAGCCTCGTTATGCGGAACTGTTCACACGCGGGCGTCTCCAACGCCTACTCCAACTCCCAGCCCGAGTCACCTGGCAAATATTTCGACCCGCCTGAATGTGGGCGTGGACGACGATGTTCTAATCGGCGGATTTATCGTGCGCGGGCCTGACACGAAGAAGGTGATTTTGCGAGCCCTCGGACCGTCGTTGACTGGGGCCGGAGTCATAGGGGCGATGGCAAATCCGACGCTGGAATTGCACGATTCCACTGGCGCCACCATCGCCACGAACGACAACTGGCAGACAAGCGCGCAAGTGGGTGAAATCGGCGCCAGCGGCCTTGCGCCGACGAATCCGCTTGAATCTGCGATCCTGGCGACGCTTCAGCCTGGAAACTACACGGCAATCGTCCGCGGTGTGAACAACACCACCGGAATCGCATTAGTCGAAGGCTATGAGCTCGATTCGACGGCGACGCGATTGGTGAATGTTTCGACGCGCGGTCGGGTGGGGATAGGGGATGAAGTGTTAATCGGAGGGGTCATCGTGACGGGAAGCGATTCGAAAAGGGTGATCGTGCGTGCGCTTGGGCCTTCTCTGGGAACAGGGGCCCATCCGTTGGCTGGCGCGCTGGCCAATCCTGTTTTGGAACTTCGAGATAGGTCCGGTAACTTGCTCTCGACCAACGATAATTGGGTGAACAGCCCTCAGCATGCCGCCATTGTTGCCACCGGGCTGGCGCCACCCAATTCGCTCGAATCCGCCATCCTGACGATGCTGAGTCCGGGGAATTACACGGCGATAGTCCGCGGAGCAGCCAATACGACGGGCATTGGGCTGGTGGAAGTTTACGATCTCGATCCAGACGCGAGTCCTACCCCAACTCCGAGCCCAACTCCGAGCCCGACTCCTACCCCAACTCCTACCCCAACGCCGCAGCCAACTCCAACGCAAGAAGTTTGGATCGCCGTCCGCACCGACGGCGTGGCAGGCTCGGGCACAGAGAGCGATCCCTACGACGGCAGCACGATGGACAAGTTTGATGCAATTATGGGAGATAATTCCAAAACTGCCCCGTACACGACTATTCACCTCGGGCCGGGGACGTTTCGCACATCGGTTACAAAGCCGTGGTGGGTCAGATCCGTCTGGGTAATCGCCGGCGCGGGAATGTATGACACGACCGTGCAACTAGCAGGAAATGTCTCAGGGATGCACTACGGGATCAGCTGTCTAACTTCAAACCCCAATGTCGCTACTGACAATGTGGTCGTTCGGGACTTAACCTGTGACGCCAATTGGGCTGAGATTTCCACGACGGCAGATACCGGAAATGGCGGCGAGAAAAACATCAAGACTGGCGCTGTCGTGATTTGGGGAAGCAACAATCTTATCGAGCGAGTGCGTTCAATCAACACCTACGGATCGTGGGCGAACTTGCAGGAACAGTTCGCTATCTTTCTGTGCGGCCCGCGATCGGCAGACGGAACCAACAACGTTATTCAATTTTGTCGCGCAGAACTGCCGCAGGGAAATTATGGAAATCCATTCGCCCTAGCTGGATGGGTATGGGGTAACCAGCGTCTTATTACTAATTCCAAAGTTGCCTCGTGCATTGCCGTCGGAGTAAATGATGGCCTAGCTCATGGCTTTACAACCGGCGGAGTGAACCTCGCCAACGTGAAGGACTGCCAGATTGATGGCAATGCTTTTACTGATTGTTCCGGCGCAGCCTACATTGACACCGGATCAGTCGACGGGCTGTCAGTCACAAACAATACAGTCATTCGAGGTTGGAAGGGTGTCGGACTCGCTTCCTCGACGCTGCCCAAACAAAACATCACAATAAGCGGGAACAACTTCTCCATCCAAAACCGCGTTCCAGCCGGAGCAAGCTGCGGAATCGTCGCAGGCTACGGAGCAACGACCAACCTTACGATAAGTAATAACACGATCTCGTTCGATAACTCTGGTGGCGGGCTAGCACAATTCTGGGGCATCACGGCGTCCCCGTTAACCAATGCAACCATCTCCAACAACACGGTTGGACCATCAATTAACCAAGTGTCGGGAACCGGTGTCACACTGCTCAACAATCGCCATCCAGACGGGACGCCTGTTCCAGGGCTGTAAAGCGAGTGGACGGATCTCGAACGCTCGAGAAGTTGTAAAAGAGCTCCTCCCCGCCCCGAAAAGAGGAAGGCTGCGCCCGCTACAGCGTGGTGCGCTCTTCGTGTTCGTCGGGCGACCCCGCGACTGCGGGGCCGTGAAACGCGCGCGCGACTTCCTCCATTTCCTCGAGCATTTGGATTTTCCTGGAGAAGGGCAGCGCCGCCGATTGTAGAACGCTCTCGATATGATGCCGTCGCCACGCTGCCTTTTCCTCGTCGAGCGACAATTCGAATTTGCTTGAAGTCTTGCTCATAAATGCTGGAAGGAGAAGAGCTGGAAAATGGCGAAACCTCCACCTACGATTAGAAAATCAGATTTTTCCACGATCAGCGACCAAAGTAGCACATGTGCTGGCTTGTAACCGCGGGATGTAAGCAAGATGCTGGCGCTGTTTGGTTCGGCGCCCGCACGGCGACTGGGACAGAGATTCGCGAGCGAGGCGTTTACACTACTTTTGTGAGCGCTCCGAGGGTCGCGGTGGAAGTTTGCCGCCGTGAAATGCCTTTGCCACTTCTTCCATGTCCTCGAGCATCTGGATTTTCTTTGTGAACGGAAGGAAAGCCCAGTAGAGCAAGTCCGCCCGGTTTTGTTGCTTCCACATTTCGCGCTCTTTTTCCGCAGAAATGCCGTATTTCGCGAGAAGGTTGCTCATTGTTTGTTCTTCCCGAACATGAGTTCGAGTTGATCAATGTCGATCAAATCCTGCGGGCGTCCAGAGGAGCGTTTCAACCGGATTAACTCATCATAGCGCAATACCGGCGCACGAATTCCGGCTACTTCCTCCCATTTGGCTTGTGCGAATTCCTCTGTGAAGGCAAACGGCTCTTTAACAAAAATATCGAGTCGCGTGCTTTCCCGGTCGGGATTTCGCATCTGAAACACAAGCATGTTTTTCTCCCTAATCCACACTCGGCGTTTCTCTTCGTCGGCGAAGTCCGTCGCATCGACAGGGACGAGAGGCCGGTAGGCGATCGCATCGAGCGCTTTCATTGCGCGAAGGGCATTGTCGCGCTCTAGATCGAGAACAATATCTACGTCCGCGGTGTAACGAACGTAGCCATGAGCAACTACCGCGAGTCCGCCGACGATCAGGTAGCGGACATCAGCGCCATTCAGCGCACGTAGGATTGTTTCGACGTCGGCCAGTTTCATCGGATTTCAGCGCGGGAGAATAGCAGACGCAGAGAAAAGCTGAAACGCGGAAAACTGGGAAACCGCGAGATTAAGAAGACGAAGCGTTGGCTCAATTCTCCAACTTTTCTTTTTCCATCATCTTGCGCAATCGGTCCTCGATTTCGGGCGCTTCTTTTAACTGAAGAAGTGGTCGAAGCTCCTCAAAGATGAGATCAACATTCAGATTTTGTCCCTGGCGCCGGAGAACTCCTCGTAGATCAAGCCAATCCAGCTCGCGATTGGCGAAAGCCTTGTGCACCATCAAGTCTTCGGCACAGCACGTGATGAGGCTGTCTTTCTTGGAAATTTTCCATGGCGAAGCGCGCGTTATGGTGCGCTCCTCAAAAG
>JBAQJG010000317.1:0-1824 GCA_049300145.1 Chthoniobacterales bacterium
CTATCAACCGGCCGATGTTTGGCATTCTGTCGCTAGCTCCGATCAAGTGAACATGCCGCCCGACCGCGTCGCCGAAAATGCAGATGTCGATCTTGCCACGATTCCGTTTCATCTCAGTTTCCAACGCTTGATCGATTTGTTTCGCGCATCGAACCGCGACGCGTTGGCGGAAATCATCTCCCGATTGCAAAAACGAGCTCTGACTGACGAAGAAAGCGGGCTCTTAAGCGCCGAGGAATGGGAAATTCTTCGCGCCATGAATCTTTCCCTGTCGGACGTCGCCGCAGCCCGGCGCGCATTCAAGGAGCGCGCCAGCAGTGAGAAATTGCGCAAACGCACGGAAGCAATTCTCGGCTTCGGATCGACCAGTCCGGCGCGCGGATTTGGCGTTAGCAGTTGGAGTTAAATTAGCCCGCCCAATTCGACGCATTGCATCGACACGTAGCCTGATGATCTAGCGATTCAGTTTCAGTCCTTCAGGCATTTCCGGCAGTGGTGCGTTGATGCGGCTGTGGCGCTTCCCGTAGCTAAAGTAAAAGACGAAACCAATCAGGAGCCAAACGATCAACCGCATCCAATTCGTCCACCCTAGTCCGTAGATCATCGCGCCGCAGACGATGATCCCGAGAGTCGAAACAACCGGCACCGCCGGCACGCGAAATCCTCGTTCTAGATCAGGACGCCGGGCCCGCATTATCCAAACCCCTGCGCAGACGAGAATGAAAGCGAACAGCGTTCCGATGCTGGTCATTTCACCGGTGACGTCCGCTGGAACGAAGGCCGCCAGTGAGCCGGTGAAAACAAAGAAAAGCATGTTCGATTTGTAGGGTGTCCTAAACCGCGGGTGCACATCGGAAAAAACTCGTGGTACGAGTCCGTCGCGACTCATTGAAAAGAAGACGCGCGATTGCCCGAGCAACATCACGAGGATGACCGACGAAAAGCCGGCGAGGATCGCGACCGTAACCGATTTCGATAGCCACTCATAGCCGGTCATGTACTTAGTGATCGCGAACGCGACTGAGGCTTCACGGCCAGCCGAGCGAAAGTCCTGCACCGTCGCAACGCCGCTCAGTACGTAGGAGAAAAGTACGTAAAGCACCGTGCAAAAGGCCAGCGATCCAAGAATGCCAATCGGCATGTCGCGCTTCGGATTTCTCGCTTCCTGCGCTGCGGTTGAGACGGCGTCGAAACCTATGTAAGCGAAAAAGACAACACCGGCCGCCCCGAGAATGCCAAGGATTCCGCCGTAGGCGTGGGTGATCCCTTGCGGTGTAATGTAAGTAGTTGCCGCCGGAATCAACGGCGTATGGTTCGCCGGATTGATGAATCCCCACCCAATGCCGATGAAGAGCAATACAATGCTCACCTTCAAGACAACGATCAGACCATTGACGAAAGCCGATTCCTTCGTGCCGCGGATAAGCAGGAGCGTGAGGAGAAGGAGAATGAAAACCGCCGGGATGTTCAACATCCCATGGATCCCGGTCGGGTCATGCTCGAAAGGTGAATGCGACCATTGGTATGGGAGCCGCAGCCCGAACCAATCGAGCACGCGATTCGCGTATTCGCTCCACGCGATGGCGACGGTCGACGCGGCGACCGCGTATTCGAGAATCAAATCCCAGCCGATGATCCACGCGACAAACTCGCCCATCGTCGCGTACGAATAGGTGTAGGCGCTGCCTGCAACCGGAATTAGCGACGCGAATTCGGCGTAACACAGACCGGCAAACGCGCAACCGATGCCGGCGACGATGAACGCAAGCACGACCGATGGACCCGCGCGATCAGCAATAGCGGCAGCGGTGCGCACAAAAAGGC
>JBAQJG010000318.1:0-3646 GCA_049300145.1 Chthoniobacterales bacterium
GAGAAGGATAATGTCGAAGCGGCATTGATGATGTGGGTGGCGGTCGCGCGAACCGACGAAGATTTGCTCAGGGAACCGACGGCGGTTGGACCGACCGATTGGAATGCGCCCAGCGTGAAGGTTGTGCTCTTGAGCGCGTTGTATGTCAGCAGCATGTCGTAGATAAGACCCGTGGCTGACGCCGAGTTTGACGCTGCTGCGCCGGCATTTTCGGTTTGAACGTAAGCGGCACCCCAATTTCCCCGAAAAGACAGGAGCGGCGACAGGTTGGTAGAGAATCCTGCCTGATTGCGTAGGATCAGGGTAGTTGTGCCGAAGGCATTGTTGTAATCGAGCCAGTCACCGTTGGATGATGCGGTAAATGTGGTGAGCGAACTGAGCCGATGGCTCCAACTTGCGTTTGCCGAGGTGTCGGTAAAGGCCGTTCCAGCGCTTGGTGGTTCGTAGCTCGTCAGCGTCGAATGGGCGGAGAGACTGACCGTATCGAGCGCACTCAGGGAGCGATCCAGCCCACCGCTGAAGTTGAGCGTGTCGATCGCTCCGACCACGTTGTTGATCACTCCAAGTTCGCCGAGAAGGGCGAAAGCGGCACTACTCGAGTGGAAGCCGGCATCAAGGTAGTTTCGATCCGAACTGTTTTTTCCAAACGTCTCATAATGGCCGATGAACCCGTAAGCCAGATTCTCGGTCTCGGGCAGAGTACTCGCCGCGGGCCCCCAGTATTTATTATAATTTACGTTGCTATCGAAATCGAATTTGGACGTAGGCGTTCGCGCTTCTGCATTGGCCGAAATCGTCGAATACGATCCAACCGCTGCTAAGGGCGACGTTTTGAGAAACATATTATCATTGAGTTCGACCGTTTCGCTTGCGGTAGAACGAATAGACCAATCGACCGCGCGCGCAGCTCCAGGCACCAGGCACAAGAGCGTCGAGACCGCTGCGGCGGCTGTCCTCACGGCATTTCGCCTTTGATGCACTTTGACGAAGTTCTACTCGATCAAGCTTCGCTCAGGGACCATGATGACATCGCCGGCCCTCAACGCGATATTGCCTTCGAGGTCGGAGCCGGCTTCATAGGCCTGGTAGTCGAACACGAAAATCGTCTCATCCCCGCCTGGCATGCGGCGGCGTACCTGGATCCGCCGCTTCGCGGCATAAGGTCCAATACCGCCCGCAAGGGAGATTGCCTGCATCAGGTTTGTCGGTTGCCGGATGACATAGGAACCCGGCCTAATAACCTCCCCGGTGATGAATATTTTGGGCTTCAGATCTTCCTCGGGAATATCTTTTGGTGAATTCGCTATGGCAACTGTCACATCGAGATGGTCGTCCTTGTAGTTGTCCTTCAGCCTGGCGATCAGGATTTTCTCAAGCGCTTGCGGGGTCAGGCCGCGAGCACGGATGTGACCAGCCAACGGGATGGCGATCTCTCCGCTGGGGTCTACTACCACCGTGCGGTCAAGCTTAGGGTCCTGCAGCACCGTGATGCTTAGGGTGTCGCCGGGCTTAAGGGTTTGCGCCTGCGCGGCTGCGACTGAGATCGCAAAAGAAATTAGTGCAATTAAGATCCGCATCTTTTCCCCCTTATTCCAGACCGGGCGTGCCCCTCGACCGACCGAGAGCGGCTTCTGCAACCGGTCCATATCCACGCCTCCACCCCGAGACCCGTTGTCCCGAAAGCGTACGGCTTTGAAATTGCGCGCTAAATTAAACGCTGCGCCAACCCGAGCAATCCCCTATCTGATTATTAGACCAGAGGACCAAGTATTACAAATGGTTAGCGGGTGTTGGAGAGGCTCTTGAACGGAAACATGCTGTGCTGTTGCTTATCGGCAATAACCTCTCTCACTGTGTCTTGACCAACAATTCTCTTATCGCCTGCAAAACCATAGACCAGCGCGGTATCGCAAAGGACATTGATCATTCGGGGGATACCGCCGCTGGCGGTCGCGATCAAGGCACACGCCTCTTCGGTGAAAAGCAGCCGTTGCGACCCAACCGCTTCGAGGCGAAAGGCGATGTACCTTGCTACCTCCTTGGGATTAAGAGGACTTAGGTGAAAATCGGAGGATATCCGCTGCGCGAATTGGTGTAGCTGCGGCGACATCAACATATCCCGCAGCTGGGGTTGTCCAACCAAGATCAGCTGCAAAATCTGAAACTTATCGGCGTTGATGTTCGAAAGCATCCGCAGGTGCTCGAGCGCATCCGATTCAAGGTTTTGGGCTTCGTCGATAATCAGAATGGTGCGTCGCCCGTTGGCATATTGACCGTAAAGAAAATCTTGCAAGCGTTTGAAAAGTATAGGATAATCTCCATCGAAACTTTGCTCGAGCGACATCAAGATCATTTGCAGCAGTTCATGTCGCCCCTGAGGAGAGCTCGAAATGAGGCCGACCGTCACACTGGGGCTGATACGTCTTAAAAGGTAACGGAGTAGGGTGGTCTTGCCTGACCCGATTTCGCCAGTAATTACAGTAAAACCCGCATTGTTCATGATGCCGAATTCCAGCATCGTGAATGCCATCGTGTGCATTCTGCCCCAGTAGATCAAATCTGGGTCGGGGAGAATTGAAAACGGCTTCTCCCGCAGCTGGTAGTACGCCTCGTACATAAGCTTCCTTATTCGAACAGGGTATTATTGTCCAATTCTGTGAATGTTTGCTGCAACTTCCGCGTTTAAAGTAAATTCTTCCGTTCTCGCGGGCACGACCAGACCGTCCAGTCGAAAAACCTCGCCGAATTAATAGTGAACCGACATTGAGCGTCTAAAGTCAAACAAGACATACATATTATGTGCTAGATTAGTTTTGGTTCTGGAGCCTTATCAGGAGCCGGATGGAGAAACCCGGATTGGTACGGACCTTGCACAAAGTTGAGTGAAACCGGACACCCTATGCTGCAGAAGCTTGATTTTGAGGAAAATGTTGAAGGCCTGGATGGCGGCCATATGCTGCGGCCAGCGTTTTATTGGGAACTCGTCCGGCGCAGATGGCTCTATTTTATTATTCCGTTCGTGGCCATCGCCTCCGCTGGGATCGCGGTAGCGAAGCTATTGCCTGCAGTTTATTTGTCGGAAGGTAAGATCCTCGTCGAATCGCAGCAAATTCCTACGGAACTTGTTCGGCCGACAGTGACGAACGCGGCTCAGGAGCGCATCCAGGTGATCGAGCAGCGTACGATGACCAGAGATAATCTAATTGCCATTGCGGATAAGTTCGAACTGTTTCCCGAAAAGCGTCGATTTATGTCGGTGGGCGACATCGTCGAACTGATGAAAAAAAGCACTAAGATTGCGCCGGTCGATACCCAACTAGACTTCAAGCAGACCTCGCGAAATCCGACGATCGTATTTTCGGTGGGGTTCGAATATAACGACCCGCAAGCCGCAGCGCGGGTGGCAAACGAATTGATGACGCGCATCCTCAACGAGGATCTCCGCGACCGCACTAGCCGTGCTTCCGACACGACGAAGTTTCTGGCGCGCGAAGTTCAAAAACTGCAGGCGGATAGCGACGCCCTTGACGCCAAGGCTGCTCAGCTCAAGATGGCGCAGATCAAGGCCGCGCAGGACAAAATCGTTGCCAAACCGGACCAGCCGACGGCGCTGCTTGGCCAGCTTAAGGCCGAACTCGCTCAAAAG
>JBAQJG010000319.1:0-4764 GCA_049300145.1 Chthoniobacterales bacterium
TGCCAGGCCACTTCCCTCGGCAATCCAACATTCAGTGACAAAATTTTCATGAGTTGGGATAATAATTGCCCGACGTCGGCATGATGATTCTCAAATGATCGAGAATCGCGCTCAGATAAACGCGTCACTCATCACTTCGCGGTCAGGTTAAAGACCAAACCGTGAGGATCTCTGATGTAACAACGAGGAACTGACGCGTCTTCGGCGACAACAGCACATCCAGCTGTCAGAAGGGCCTGCTTCGCTTTATCGACATCGGCCACGCAGAATTCAAACACCGGCCCCGTGCGCAACGAATCTCTTCCATCCACAAAAAGCTGAAATGATCCCGTTTCGAACCCAACCAGTTTGTCGGACTTCATTGTGACCGGCAACGCTAGAGTTTGTTCATAAAAACGTACGGCTTCCTCGAATTTGTCGGTATGGATAATAATGTCTCGGGTGGACTCGAATTTTCTCATCGCATTTGTATGCCGTATTTTAATGGCGAATTCCAGCAAGTTGTGCGCTGATTAATCCGTGATATCCGCGCAATCCGCGGTTATGCATTTGATTGATGGCAGCCAAGTTTGTTCTCATCGGCAGTGGTTTAGCCGGCGGATTGCTAGCGGCCTATTTGGGGCGCCGCGGATACGAGGTCGATCTTTACGAGCGACGGGCTGATCCGCGCGAAGGGAACATTATCGGTGGGCGATCAATTAATCTTGCGCTCTCGACGCGCGGGATTCACGCGCTTGCGCAGCTCGGTATCGCCGATGAAGTCCTCAAGCACGCCATCCCGATGCGCGGCCGGATGATTCATCCCGCGGGTGCGGGAGCGAACACTATCTTCGCGCCCTACGATGTCGATCCGAACAAGCACATCAACTCGATCGGACGCGCCGCGCTTAACACGACCGTGATCGAAGCGGCGCAGCGTTACCCGACTGTGCGGGTGCATTTCAATCATCGTTGCACCGATGTCGATCTGACGGAGGCCGTCTGCCATTTAGAAACAGAACACAGCCCCGTAACGGCACGCGGCGATGCCGTGATCGGCGTGGACGGCGCGTTTTCCGCCGTGCGCAGTTCAATGCAACGGCGGCTCGCCGATTTCGACTACGACGAAAGTTATCTCCCCCACGGTTACAAGGAGCTGACCATTCCGCCCGGGCCGAACTCCGCGTGGCAAATGGAAAAGGAGGCGCTCCACATCTGGCCGCGCAAAAGTTTCATGATGATCGCGCTCCCGAACCCCGACGGCTCGTTCACCTGCACTCTCTTCTGGGAATTCGAAGGCCCGCGCAGTTTCGACACCACCAAGACCGACGACCAAGTCCGCCGATTTTTCGACGAAGAATTCCCCGATGCCGTCCCGCTCATGCCCACGTTGCTCGAAGATTTCCAGCAGAATCCGACCGGCTCACTGGTGACGATCCGCTGTGCGCCATGGTTCTACAAAGATAAGGTCGCGCTGGTCGGTGATGCCGCCCACGCGGTCGTGCCATTCTACGGCCAGGGCATGAACGCCGCGTTCGAAGATTGCGTCGTGCTCGACGAATGC
This sequence comes from Chthoniobacterales bacterium, assembly GCA_049300145.1. GTDB lineage: Bacteria > Verrucomicrobiota > Verrucomicrobiia > Chthoniobacterales > UBA10450 > AV133. The sequence goes on from JBAQJG010000319.1 coordinate 1,544, forward strand.
CTGAAAGAATTTCCGGACAACCGGGAGCGGGCCTTCGCCGAATATTTTTCCCGGCGGAAAGAAAACGCCGACGCGCTCGCTGATCTCGCCGTCGAAAACTTCATCGAGAGGCGTGACAAACCCGCGTCACGCACGTTCCGCGCAAAGAAAAAGCTCGATCACCTGCTCGAAGCCGCGCTTCCGGGAATCTATCTGCCGCTCTATACGATGGTCACATTCACGCGCACCCCATACGCGGAAGCGGCCCGCCGCGCGCGACGGCAGGATCGCATCATTTACGCCACTATCATCGTTGCGATGGCGCTGGTTATCGTGTCGCTGCTGCTGGCTTTTCATTAAAACGCGCATTCATCATTCTAATTGCCGGAAAGCCGGCTGACTTGTTAGTCTCCCAACGATGAAATTGAAACCGCGTCTGTTTGTTTTTCTCCTCGTCATCTGCGTCCTGTTCGCGCCGCGCCTTCGCGCGCAGGACAATCCGCAAAACGATCCCGACCTGAAGAAAATGATGAAAGAGGCGGAGGATATGCAAAAGGAAGCTAACGAGCTGAACAAAGAGAATCCGCCGCCCCCGGATGCGAAAAAGAAATTAGCGGAAATGGAAGCGCAGGCGAAAGCAGAAGAAGCGCGCCAGGAACAGGAGGAGAAGCGGGAAAAGGAAAAACTGCAGGCCGCCTTGAAAAAGCAGCTTGAGGCTCCCGGCCCCCTCGCTTTCCCCGATTGGACTCCGGCCACGCCGCAATTTACGGCCAAAGGTTCGCCCGCTAAAAAAATCGTCGACGACGAAGTCAGAATTATCCAGACCGGCACCTCGGCGCTTACGCCCAACGAACTGCTTGATGCCTGGAAAGCGTCCGTAGCCGACAAGCCGCTCAACAATTTCTCCAACAACATTGGCAGCAACGGCAGCGTCACCACCCGGCTCTTCGTCAGCACGCGCACCGGTTCTGAAGAAAAAGTAACCTTGGAAGCCTCGCGCGAAGCGGGCAGCAAGATCACGCTAGTCGAAATTTCCACGGCATTGCCCAAGCCAAACATTGACAGCGAGTAACCGTGTGCGGCGTTTGACCTCTTTACGATTGGGACGTTGAGAGCCTAAACTGCAGTGCATGAGCTCGGATCTAGCGCAACAGGCTTGCGACCGGTATGAGATTGCCGACACACTGCATCGTTATGCATTCGGTCTTGACCACGGTGATGCCGATTCGCTCGCGTCGGCATTTACGGAAGACTGCGTTCTCGATTTCAGGCCCGCGGGCAGGAAGCTCGGGATCGAATTCCCCAGGCTGGCGGGCCGCCAAGCCATCGTGGACGCTCTTCTTCCGCTTCTCGGGCCGCTCGACACCAGTCACACAGCCAGCAATCTCCAGATCGAAATCAGCGGCGACTCGGCCACACTCTACGCTTATGTCATGTCTCAACATTTCATGCCGCGGCAAGGTTCGCGCCCCGGATCGGAGAACGCGCTGTTGATGAACCGTTACGACTGCGAGCTGGTCCGCGACGGCGAAAAGTGGCGGTTCAAACGGGTGACCATCGACAATGCCTGGGCCCAGGGTAACCCGGAAATTCTCAACGCTCTCGCGATCCATCGGGTTTTGACCGCAAAACCCAAGCCGCCGAAGTAAATCCCGCCCGTCCACTTGACAGTCTAGGGGAAAGATTGAACAATCGTTTACCAAGACTGTCTAGGCTTGACGTAACGGCGAATAAAACTACGAAGGATGAAAGATAGATAACTCATGAAACCACTCACCCTCGCCCTCGCACTTATTAGTGCATTCGTCCTTTCCGCAAACGCGGCCGACACATTCAAGGTCGATCCGGTTCATTCGTTCGTGCTGTTTAGCGTGCAACACCTCGGCATTGCGAACAGTTATGGCCGCTTCAACGACATCTCGGGGACTGTTGTTTTCGACAAAGACAACCCTTCGAAGAGTTCGGTCGAATTGTCGGTGCCGGTGGAAAGCCTCGACACGCACAATTCAATTCGCGAACGGAGCCTGAAGGGTCCGGATTTCTTCGACGCGAAACAGTTTCCGACGATGACCTTCAAGAGCACAAAAGTCGAAGGCAGCGGGGACACGCTCAAAGTCTCTGGTGACCTCACCATACATGGCGTGACCAAGCCGCTGACCGTCGACTTCAAGAAAGGTGGCGAAGGCAAGGGCGTGTTTGGCGAAATGCGCGGCGGAGGCGAAACGCGCTTCACGATCAAGCGAAGCGACTTCGGGATGAACTTCCAGCAAGGCGCGATCGGCGACGAGGTCACCATCATCCTGAGCGTGGAAGGCATTAAAAAGTAGCGGACGTTTGCGACTGCCGATCCGATGCAGTTGTTGAAACAGATGCTGCCGTCCGCCGCCTTGGCCGCGGTGGTTGCCGCGGCGCTTCTTTTCATCTTTGCGCGCTGGTGGAAAAGCGCGAGTCACTGTGCAGGGGCGATCGCGATCGGCGCCGGCTATGTCGCAGGAGACGTGGTCGCTGCCGGTTGGCCGCCTTTCCCGCCGCGCCATGCAACACACTGGCTATTTTGGTTCGCAGTAATTGGAGTCATCGCTGCTGCGGCCGATGCACTTGTTAGGCCGAAAGGAACAGTTCGCCTCCTCACCTGGGCAATCGTCTGCACGATCGCGTGTCGGTTAATCCTGCAACCGAAATTCAGTTATGCTTGGGGCGCTGCGGAAGGTTGGCTTTGGGTGTTTGCCACCGCACTCGGTGTGGTGGTTCTGACCTGCTGTCTCGATCTCGTCGAGCGCAGGCCATTTGGAGCGGCGACGCTGTTTTCCGTAACGACAATCCTCTGCGGAGGCGCTTTCATCGCATTGATTCTCTCCGGCAGTTTATTGCTAGGACAGCTCGCGTGCATTCTCATCGCGATCACTGCCACGTGCTTTCTTCTAATTGTCGCCGTGACGGCACCTTTTCATCCGAGCGGCGCTGCAGCCCCTCTTAGTCTTGTGTGCGCTGGCTTATGGCTCAGCGGTTTCTTCTATGCAGAACTACCGGCCGCAAGTGCGCTGCTTCTCGCCCTCGCACCCGCCATTTCTTTGCTTCCCGTGGGCAAAGAGAGTCACTCTCAATCGCGAGTGTTGGCCTACCGGACCGCGTTCGTTGCTGTTCCTGTAGCCCTCGCTGTTGTGCTCGCGTTACACGCATCACCGCCGCTCGACTATTGAGGCTTGAAGCGGTGGCTACCTGCAGCACGAGTTCAAGTTCAC
>JBAQJG010000320.1:0-8669 GCA_049300145.1 Chthoniobacterales bacterium
ATATCTGCATTTGCAAAGATGCGCCCGCGGACATGTTGGTCGCGCTCGGCTCCGGTTATCAACGCCTCTTTATCATTCCCTCGATGAACGAGCTGATCGTGCGGCAAGGATGGGGTGCGAAATTTTCCGACGCGAATTTCCTGCGGTTGGTTCTTGGACAATCGCGATAGCGGATTTGACTTGATCGCGTATTTCCTGAACGATGCACCCAACCTTTTGAGACATGAACAAATTTGCGATTGGTTGCGTCGGTGTGCTGGTCATCATCGCCTTCTTTGCAGTGGTGGCTGCGCTCGGATTGATGGGCAGTTACAATCGGCTGGTCAAATTGCAGCAAAGCGTCGATCAAAGCTGGGCGCAGGTTCAAAATGTTTACCAGCGCCGCGCAGATTTGATCCCGAATCTGGTGAACACGGTTTCAGGGGCGGCGAATTTCGAAAAATCGACATTGATCGCCGTGACCGATGCGCGCGCCAGCGTCGGCCGCGTGCAGCTTGATCCGAACAAAGCGCCCACCGATGCGGCGCGACTCGAGCAATTCCAATCAGCGCAAGGACAGCTTTCAAACGCTCTTTCGCGCTTGCTCGTGGTGGTCGAGCGTTATCCGGAGCTAAAGGCAAACCAGAGCTTTCTCGGCCTGCAAGCGCAGCTCGAAGGCACGGAGAACCGGATTTCGGTCGAGCGGGGCAACTTCAACACTGCGGTGCAAAATTACAACACGGCTGTGCGCAGCTTTCCGACGAATTTGATCGCCGGCATGTTTGGCTTTGCGCCGCGGCCATTCTTTGCCGCGCAACCAGGCGCGGAAAAAGCGCCGGCCGTGAATTTCAATTTCGGCACGCCAGCGCCGTCGCCCGCCGCGACGGGATCGCCATAAGTAGGGACATCTCTACGAGATGTCCGTGAATTCTTTTGTGCCCGCGCAAAAAAAGTCGGACGCCCTTGGAGGTGCGTCCCTACCATGAAAGATCGACAATCTATTCTCGCGTGAAACGAATCGTGCTTAAGGTGGATCGTGCGCTCCGTCGCGCGATGATACGATTTGCGGCTTCGCCGCGTAATTTTAGCATCGAGCAAGGGACTGCTCGATCCACCAAGATCTCTTTAATCGCCGCCGCGCTGGTTGTTGTCATTGGGCTGCCCGGCCACGCCGCCGAGGTCATTCCGCCGAAACCCGCCGGCTATTTCAATGATTACGCTGGCGTCGTTTCGAAAGAAGCCGCTCTTCGTTTCAACGAACAGCTCGCGCAGTTCGAGCGCGAGACTTCCGATCAAGTCGTGGTCGCGGTGTTTCCGAAAATGCAGAGCGACTCATCGATCGAAGATTACACGCAACGGGTCGCGCAAGCCTGGGGCGTCGGACAAAAAGAGCAGCGCAACGGCGTGGTCCTGTTCGTTTTTAAAGACGACCGCAAAATGTACATCCAGGTCGGCTACGGATTGGAAGGCGCGCTGCCTGACATCACCGCGTTCGACATCACCGAATATCACATCAAACCGCAATTCCGTAACAACAACTACGAAGGAGGGCTCGCCACCGGCATTGATCTAATCTGCAAAGCGATCCGCGGCGAGTACAAGGGCAGCGGCCAAACCGACCGCGAAAGACACAGAGGCGCAAGCAGCCCATTCGGTTTTCTGGTGTTTTTGCTCGTTCTCATCGTTTTTCTCATCGCCTCGCGCGGTTGGCGGGGGCGCGGCTACAGGTATTCCAGCTTTGGCGGACCATTCATCGGCGGATTGTCGAGCGGTGGAGGCGGTTGGTCGGCTGGCGGCGGTGGCGGTGGTTTCAGTGGAATCAGCGGCGGGGGCGGGAGCTTCGGCGGCGGCGGCGCAGGCTCAAGTTGGTAACGACATGCGGACAAAGGAATTTCTGAGCAAGCTCGAACACGACCGGATCGTGCAAGCGATTCGAGAAGCCGAAGCAAAAACGTCCGGTGAGATTCGCGTTTATGTTCAGCGTGGAAAGTTAAATGCCGATCCGCTGATCGCCGCGCAGAAAAGGTTCGACCGCATGGGAATGCACAAGACGCACGAACGGAACGCTGTGCTGATCTTCGTCGCGCCGCGCGCGCATAAGTTTGCCGTGGTCGGCGATAAGGCCATTCATGAAAAGTGCGGTGAGGAATTCTGGCAACGTCTTGTCGATAGAATGCGCACGCATTTTCGGAACGAGAAATTCAGTCACGCCATTGTCGAGGCAGTCGAGGAAACCGGAAAAGTACTGGCCGCTCATTTTCCAAAAACAGGCGCCGCTAGAAGCGAGTTGAGCGACGAAATCGTCGAGGAGGGCAAGACCGATTAGGCGACTGGCAGCGCCGGCAAATGGCACGTGCACCGTTCGCTCGCGAGTTTGGCGACGCACTCGAGCTTTGCCCGCGCGCGGGAATTTCGATCTCGCTCGCGGCGTTTACAAAGCCTCTCGATTGCAATACCGGCACTCATGGCGCCGTTTTTTCCGTCGCGGCGCGCACGAGCAAGTCACGCACTTCCTCATCGCTGGTCTGCGAAAAATCTTCGTAGAATTGCCCGACGCCGTAAAACGGCTCGGGGGTCGCCGCACAAACGATCTCGTCCACTTCGTGACGAAGCTCGACGCAAGTCTCCGGCGAAGCCACTGGGACGCCAACCACACAAGCGGCGACTCCACGTTGCTTGAGCGCCGTCGCCGCCGCGCGCATGGTTGCGCCGGTGGCGAGGCCATCGTCCACCAGAATCACGGTTTTGCCGCGCAAGTCCGGTTGTGGACGGTTGCCTCGATACTCCGCCTCGCGGCGCTCAAGCTCGCGCGTTTCCGCGGCAGTTACGGCAGCTAACATTTCCTCCGCATTCGGAAGGTGCGCCACGACGTCTTCGTTGAGAACTCGTACGCCGCCCGAGGCGATCGCGCCCATCGCGAGCTCGCCATAACCGGGAACGCCGAGCTTTCGCACGACGAAAACATCAAGCGGGACGCGCAGCGCCGTCGCCACTTCGTACCCGACCGGAACACCACCCCGCGGCAGAGCGAGCACAATCACATTAAGGCGTCCCGCGTATTTCTGCAGATGCTTCGCGAGGACGCGACCCGCCTCGTGCCGGTCGCTGAAGCTAGACCAGCGCTCGGCAGAGTCCCCAAACATAAGATTTACGCGTTTGCTCCGGTCGTGATTGGCCAAAGCAATGGCATGTCCGCCATGACCCGCAGCGGATTGATGAAACGGGCAGCGACGATTTTATGCACGGTGACCTCACTGGTTCCCAATCCCTGTGCACTCGTGATCTTACCTCTTAATCTTAATAAAGGAATAAAGGAATCGCCCTGCTCTCTTTCGAACGTGCGCTTCTTTTTCGGTCGCGCCCGTTGTTTATGGGTAAAATCGGCGCTTGCAAAGTTCTTACACTGGTGTTCATTTCTCGTCCCGCAGCGAGTTTTTGAAGTTGCGCCGTTGGTCCCTGGGTCTCCGTCGCTGGACGTGAAGCCGCACTCGCCAGGGGAAACCCGGCGAAGAAAACGTGGAGTCATGGAGTAATCTAGTAATGGACTAGCCGTCTTTTCAGTACTCCAATACTCCAGCGTTCCATCACTAGAAGAAGACTATGCCAGTTCGTTACGGTCGTTTTGAAATGCCGAAAACTCTCGTCAAAGACGAGAACATCGCCACAGAGACCTACGCCAAGTTTGTGGCCGAGCCGTTTGAAGCCGGTTACGGGCACACGGTCGGAAATTCACTCCGGCGCGTCCTGCTCTCCTCGCTCGAAGGCGCTGCCATCACGGCGGTGAAAATTACCGGGGCGCAACATGAATTTGCCACCCTGCCAGGTGTGGTCGAGGACGTGACCGACATCGTCCTGAATCTCAAGCGCGTGAAATTCAAAGCTGAGGACCATGAAGCCCGCAAGCTTTCGCTCAGCGTGAACAAAGAAGGCGAAGTGACCGCCGGGGACATCCAACTGGTGCAAGGCTATGACGTGCTCAATCCCAAGCAGATCATCTGCACGCTGGATAAGAAACATAAGTTCGATGCCGAGCTCGACGTGCGCGTCGGCCGTGGGTTTGCCACCGGCGACGAAAACAAGCGCCCCGATCAAGCGATTGGTCTCATTCCGATCGATTCTATTTTTTCGCCGGTCACCCGCGTGAAGTACGCGGTTGAAAATACTCGTGTCGGTCAGCGCACCGACTACGACAAGCTCATTCTTGAAATCTGGACCGATGGACGATTGACGCCGGACGATGCGTTGCTCCAGGCCTCAGCGATTTTGCGCCACCATCTCGATGTTTTCGTCAACTTCAACGAGGAAGTGATCGAGTTCGACGAGACGCCCGCAGGCGTGAGCGAGGAAAACATAAAGCTCAAGAAGCTGCTCAACATGAGCGTGAATGAGATCGAGCTGAGCGTGCGCGCGGCCAACTGCTTGAACAACGCCAACATCACCACGGTGGGTCAGCTTGCCCAGAAAACAGAGGCGGAGATGCTCAAGTATCGCAACTTCGGCAAGAAATCGCTCAACGAGATCAAAGACAAATTGCAGCAACTTAGTTTGAGTCTCGGCATGAAATTCGATCCCGGCATGGTTGACACGCCTGCGGCGGCCGAGGCGGCGAGCCCGAACGGCGCGCCTTCCGAAAAATAACCGCCGCTCGATCGAGAATTACCGTCGCCAGCTGATGAGGCACCAAAAGAAAACGATCAAGCTCGGCCGTACGGCTGAGCATCGGAAGGCTCTGCTCGCCAACCAGGTTTGCAGTTTGATCGCGCACCAACGTATCAAAACCACCCTGGCGAAAGCGAAAGCTGTCCGCCCGCTCGCGGAGAAAATGGTGACCTTCGGGAAAAACGGCTCGCTCCACGCGCGCCGGATGGCGTTGTCGATGTTGCGGCAAAAAGATGCCGTGAAAAAACTGTTCGACGAGATCGCGCCGCGTAGCGCAGATCGCAATGGCGGTTACACACGCATTGTAAAGCTCGGTCAGCGCAAGAGCGATTCCGCCTCAATGGCGTTCATCGAATGGGTCGATGCCGCACAAGTAATTGAGGAAAAGGAGCCTAAGGAAAAACCTGCCAAGAAACGAAAGGAAGCCGCCCCTCCGCCCAAAGAAGCGGCAGCGCCGAAAGCCGAAGAGCCGAAATCCAAAAAGCGGAAATGGTTCGGCGGAAAATCGAAGGAAGCGGCGAAATAGTTTCGCGCCGCTCTCCTGTAGCCGCTTGGCTGTGCGAGGTGGATCGACCGCTCCGCCGGGCGATGCCAAAACAAATGCGGCTTCGCCGCCTAATTTAACATCCAGCTCGCCACGGGACGAGTCCGTCCGAAGGCGGCAAGGGACTTCTCGATCCACCTAGCGCAGCGGAACCAGCCGCCAGTTTATTTTGCCATCGACAATCCGCAGCCACGCCACGCTCACTGGCGAGCCGCGATTGGGTCGCGTGACGCAGCCGGGGTTTAAGAAGCGAACATTTCCACGACGCTCCTCCCGCGGCACATGCGTGTGACCGTGCAGGACAACATCGACATCTTCCGGCGGACGTTCCGGCGGAACGTGCACAAGGCGAAAGCGAACGCCTCCGCGCACAAGATCGACAATGAGCGGCCAGTCAGAATTGCTGTCGCAATTTCCGCGCACCACTGTCACCGGCAGCCCGATGGCGCGCAGTTCGTCCAGAATCCTTTCCGCGCAAACATCGCCGAGATGCCAAATCTCATCCGCGTCTCGCGCCAGGACCAAGACTTTCTCCGGCAAACGATTGTGTGTATCGGCCAGAACAAAAATCTTTGTCACTTCTAGCAAGTCAGTTAAAGGTGGATCGACCGCTCCGCCGGGCGATCCACCCTTTCGTTGTGCGAGATTTGAATACAAGTAGTCTGTAACCGTGTCATTTAACAACTTCGGACTTTCGCCGGAAGTCGTCCGCGGAACCCAGGCGATGGGGTTCACCGAACCGACGCCGATCCAGCTCCGCGCTTTCCCGATTATTCTGGCAGGAAAAGATTTAGCCGGCACCGCCCAAACCGGCACCGGTAAAACGGCGGCCTTCGCCTTGCCGATTTTGACGTTGCTGGCCAAGCACGGCGCTTTTCGTTGCCTCGTGCTCGAGCCAACCCGCGAGCTTGCGGCACAAGTCGAGACCGCGTTTCGTGATTATGGACGCTTCACGGATTTGCGCGTCGCTCTGGTCCATGGTGGCGTCGGTTACGGCAAGCAACGGGAAGAAGCCGCGCGCGGCACCGACATTGTCGTCGCCACACCCGGCCGGCTACTCGACCTGCTCGAACAACGCACGATGAATTTGCGCCAGGTGAAGGTGTTGGTCCTCGATGAAGTCGACCGGATGCTCGACATGGGTTTCCTGCCCGATGTGCGCCGCATTGTTGAACTAATTTCGAAGGACCGACAAACGCTGCTCTTCTCCGCGACGCTGCCGCCAGAGATCGAACGGCTGGCGGCCTGGGTTTTGCGCGATCCCGAGGTCGTAGAAATTGGCGTGCGCCGCGCGCCGGCAGAAACGGTCACGCATGCGGTTTATCCAGTGGCGGCGGAACAGAAATTCGAACTGCTTATGGCGCTGCTCGAGCGAACAAACTTCGATAGCGCGCTGATTTTTTGCCGGACAAAACACGGCGCCGATCGCATCGCGCACAAACTAAAAGCGGGCCGGCATTCCGTGGCTGTCCTACATTCCAATCGCACCCAGCGCGAACGCGTCGAAGCGCTGGAAGGTTTTAAAAGTGGCAAATACGAAGTGATGGTTGCAACCGACATCGCCTCGCGCGGGATCGACATCGCCGGTGTGAGCCACGTCATCAACTACGATGTGCCGGAACATTCAGAGGATTACGTGCATCGAATTGGCCGCACCGGCCGCGCGCAAAATGTCGGCGACGCCTTCACCCTCGTCACCGGCGAAGAACTTCCCGCGCTCCAGGCGATCGAGCGTTTCATCGGCCAAAAAATTCCGCGCCTGAAACTGGAAAGCTTTCCGTATATCTACACCGCGCTCTTTGAACCGGAACCCTCTGGCGGCAAACGCGCCATCGGCGGCGGCCGTACCCACCGCGGCTACTCATTCGGCCGAAGGCGCAGATAGGGGCGATTATTAGGTGGAGTTGGCTCCCTGAGCCGCCCGCGAAATTTGGACAAAACAAATGCGGCTTCGCCGGTTGAATTAACATCGAGCTCGTCACGGGACGAGTCCGTCCGAAGGCGGACAAGGGACTGCTCGATCCACCTCCAGCGCATTATTTTTTGCACCACTGATCTACCCAATCGTTCACCGTCTTGTACCAAAGCCGCGAGTTCTGCGGTTTTACGACCCAATGACCTTCGTCGGGGAAATACAACATCTTTGACGGCACTTTGAGCCGTTGGAGCGTGGTGAAAAGATCGAAGCCTTGTGAAACATCGAGGCGATAATCATTCTGGCCGTGGACAACCAGCGTCGGCGTTTTGAATTTGTCGGCGAACAAATGCGGCGAGAATTTCCGATATAGTTCGCGATTCTTCCATGGTGGGCCTTTGAACTCCCACTCGTTGAACCACAACTCCTCGGTCGCGCCGTAGGCCGATTCCGCGTTGAACATGCCGTCGTGCGACACGATGCATCTGAAGCGATTGGTGTGGCCGAGGATCCAGTTCGCCATGTAACCGCCGTAGCTGGCGCCGAGCGCCGCCTCGCGGTTCTTGTCGATGAACGGATACGTCTTCTCCACGTAATCGAGCCCGCGCATCAGATCGATATACGGTTTGCCGCCCCAATCGCCGCTGATCGAGTCGGTAAACTTCTGCCCGTAACCGGTCGAGCCGTGGAAATTGATCATCACCACCACGTAGCCGTCGGCCGCGAACAACTCCGCGTTCCAACGATACGTCCACGAATTTCCCCACGCCCCTTGCGGCCCGCCGTGAATCAAAAGCTTCAGCGGATACTTCTTGTTCGGATCGAATCCCGGCGGCTTGACCATGAATCCCTCCACGTCATCATTGTTTGCGCCTTTAAACGTGAACGACTCCAAGGGCTGCATGTCGATCTGCGACAACAGAGCATCGTTCATGTGCGTGACGGTTAAGAATTTCCCGCCATATTCGTCCGCCTTGGGAGGTTCGTATTTCACAATCTCGTTCGGTGCTTGAATTGACATTCGCGTAAACAAGAGAGCGCCGCCTCCAAACACGAGATCGTCCGCGTGAAGCTTCGGCGGCGGGGTTCCTTGCGGCGCGGCAACCGGAGTGTCGAGCATCAAGTTCGTCAAGAACAGCGGCGAAGCACCGTGGTCTTCAGCTGTAAGTGCAATGTCCGATTCGGTTGAAGAAAGCAGCAACCATGTGAAGCTGCCGACTGAGCGATCAAACTTCTCCGTCAGATCGCGCGTTTTGCCGGATTGTCGATCTTGCAGCATGAGCCGCCATTTATCGGCTTCGAATCCGGCGCGGGCTTGTGATCGCCAGGCGAGATATTTTCCGTCCGGCGAATAGAGCGGCGTGGTATCAGCGCCAGGACTGGTGGAAATTTTCTTCGGTTGTGTTGTAGCGTGCGCTGTCCTCAGCGCATCGGGCGATTGTCCGCTGGGGACAGCGGACTCTACAGCAATTGGAACGACGAAGATGTCCGTGTTCGTGCTGGTCGCTTCGACTTCGTCGATGTTGCTCGTGTAAGCGAGCTCTTGGCCATCGGGTGAAATCGCATACATGT
>JBAQJG010000321.1:0-6253 GCA_049300145.1 Chthoniobacterales bacterium
TCGGTGGAGTGGTGATTGGCGGCACCGCGGACATTTCCATGACGGTGACCGCTTCATCTTTTTCGGCGGGTTTGGTTTCCCGTACTACTACGGATATCCTTATTACGGTTACTATCCGTATGATTACTACGGTTATGGCTATCCCTACGGGTATTCCGCTCCTTACGGGTACGATTATGATAACTACAGCGAGCCAGCTTACGGATATGACTATCGTGATCGTTCTCGCGGAGGGTCTTCAGTCGTTACCCTCCAGCGCCAATTGGCTCGAGCGGGTTACTATCACGGCGCCATTGACGGAATTATGGGACCAGAAACCCGTCGAGCGATGGGCGCCTACCAACGTTCGCGCGGAGCACTGAGTGACCGCTAATTACGAATCCCGGTTGTCGATTCTTGAGGTTGGTGTTGACCGGTGGGCTCGCGGGGCGAAAGGGCGGGCCTGCCGGTCGCTCCTATTGCTGCGGGCGCGCTCAGCAAAACATGCTTTTCGTGAAATTCGATTGCGCCCATTTTAGCGACTAGTTTCTGCTCCCGCTGGAGCGCCGACCAGAGATCGGCGAAAATAATATCCATGAACTGCATGATCTCTGGAGAGAATGGAAGGCGACCGATATTGCCGCCTTTGTTCGAGACGACCACCTTCCCTTCGCCGGCGTGTGCCGCGTAAGCGGAGGCCGTGTAAAGCGAATACCCAAAAAGGGCGCGCTCGGCCGTCACGGTAACACCGCCTTCGCTGAATCCAACGATGGCCCGCTTGAAATTTAGCAACGGCTTGTTTAAAGCGGATTGCTTGCTTTTCAACGTGTAGGCAAGATAAGCGTTCACCTGCTCCTCCGTGTAATCGAGCTGAGCTGGCCGGTGCGAATAGATCGCGTTTTCCAAGTCGAAATTGATCTGCCGCGGTGCCACATCTTTGGCCGCCGATGGGACATCCGGTGGCAGAATCATTTGAATCACTGCGGCTGCCGCGCACGCGCCGATGACCAACTTGCAAGTCGTGAAAAACCGACGGCGGAATGCCATTCTTTGTGGGTTTAACATCTTCCGAACATGACGCTGTGTGCCCTTCACCTCTTTCTGCCGCAACGTCTCCGACGCGACGGCGGAACGGTCGAGTCGCGCCCCGCAGCGATGACAATAAACGCGCTCCGGCTCGTTCTCGTGCCCGCACTCGGGACAAACCAGCTTGGTCATGCGGTTGGTTCTTTCCCTGGCTTGTTCGTCGTCGTCGATGTTGCAGGCGGAGCCTTCGCAGCCGCCTCTTTCGTGGCCGAGGCGGCAGCGGTGGCAGGCGCATCTTTCTTGGCCGCTTCTTTGTACGAGCTACTTCGATAATCGGTGGTGTAGAAACCAGAGCCCTTGAAGATCAATCCAGCCCCTGTGCCAAGAAGGCGCTTCACCTTCCCATGTCCCCATCTCGGCAGCCGACAAAGCTCTTTCGGACATTCGCGAAATGGTTTGTCGCGCATGGATTGAAATGCCTCAAAGGTTTGGTCGCACTTTGCACAGGAATACTCGTAAGTGGGCATGGAAGGAAACGGCCGCGGAAGTCTGCATGAAAGCAAGCACAATTCAAGCCGAAGGCCGGAACTGTATCAGTCTCACATCTAAGCGTCATACGCGGTACGTTTATAGAGTAGTGTCTGTGAAGGGAGGCAAGTTTCGTCAGGAACGACATTTTGAAGCACGGGCCGCATGCTACAAACAGGGGGCACCTGCTGCGCTACCGACCGATCAAACTGATATATTGCACGCGGGCGGCCGTTCCTTGACTTTACCCGCTTCGAACGTTAACAGAATCCGTTTCGAAGAAATCCTATGCCTCGTTTGTTTCTGCAAATTTCATTGATGCTCATTTTCACGGCCGGGACTCTTTTTATGGGTGGCTGCGAAGAAGACGCGCGCTTCGCCGCCCAAACCCAATATTTAGGGGGCATCTACGGAACAGCAGCGACGGCCGGTGCGCCGCAGGACACGATCTCATATTGGGATGGGGACGGGATCGGGGGGAAACCCTCGATCAAGATCAGCCTTGGAGAGCAGCGCGCGTATTTTTATAAGAGCGGAATGCTCGTCGGCATCTCCCAACTTTCGACTGGTCGCGAAGGGCTCAACACTCCGGCGGGCCATTTCTCCATCATCCAGAAGGACCTCCATCACGTCTCGACCAAGTACGGCGACTACGTCGATGCCGCCAGCAGCGTCGTGATGCAGAATGTCGATGTGGAAAAGGATCCGCGGCCGCCCGGCACTCATTTCCAAGGTGCGCCTATGCCTTATTTTATGCGGATTGTTGGCGGGGTGGGGATGCACGCAGGTTACTTACCCGGCTATCCCGCCTCGCACGGCTGCATCCGCATGCCGGAGTTCATGGCTGAGAACTTTTTCAAGTCAGTCTCAGGCGGCACGCCGGTTACAATCACGAATTAAACGCGAGTGCCGGCTGGCGGTTGTCTTTGAAGTTGCGGTTGTTTCGGCGAAACATTCGCCGTGGAGAAATCGACGCCCGGTGACCTTCTAACGCTCGTTGCGCGGTCCGAACCGATCGCCGCGAAGTTGCGCCAGATCGAGAACCGCACCTGGCCGGTCGTCTTTTCCCACGTCGTCGATTCGGCCCAAGCATTCCTCGCTGCCACCATCGCGCGCAACATCGACCAGACGATTTGGGTCTTCTGCCAGAGCGTTCATTCCCAGGAATTGCTCCACGAGAGTTTGCTCAACTGGCAACCGGACGCGCTCTTCTTCCCGGAAGCAGAATTTGCCGCGGTCGAAAATATGTTGCCGGACCCGGAGATTGCGGCCGAACGCCTCGCCTTGCTTTCTCTCCTCGAGCGCAATGCAGGAACGCACGTCATCGTTGCAACTCGCGCCAGCCTCGATCAAGCCGCGCCCAAACCGGGCGCGCTCATCTCCGCTTCCATCCAACTTCGACGCGGGACGACAGAAAAAATGGAGTGCATCCTTGAGCAGGTTTCCCGCACCGGTTATGAACGCGTCGCTCAAGTGACCGCGCGCGGACAGTTCGCTGTCCGCGGCGGAATTATCGATCTTTATTCGTGGCAGGCGCCGCTGCCGGTGCGGATCGAATTCTTTGGCGATGAAATCGAATCCCTGCGCGAGTTCGATATCGACACTCAGACCTCGGTGCGCGATCTGAGCTCTGTCGATATTCTGCTCGGAGCGGTGGACGATCAAAGCGGCGCGCTGCGCGATTACGTCGCCCGCGGTCATATCAAGATCGATATCGAACATGAAGAAACATCCGACGCGCACATTCAAATCAGCGCAGGCTCGACCGAGAACGGCGCCGAAGATTTCAGCGGCGCGTTTCAAGATTGCGAAGTCGGAGAGTTCGCGATCGGCGATCTCATGCTCGTAGAAGCAAAACGCGCACAGTTTATCGCGCGATTGAATGAGTGGCGCGCGAACAAGGCGAAGATCGTCATCTATTTTCAGACTGAAGGCGAAATCGAGCGTTTTCGCGAAATCATGAGCGAGAAGGGCGCGCTTGATAACGTCAATCTTGTCGAAGGCACTCTCCCGCGCGGCTTTTGTTTCCCGGCAGCCAATCTTGTCGTGCTTTCGGCCGCGGAATTATTCGGGCGGTTCGCCGCGCATGGCCGCCGGCATTTGCGGCGCGCGGAACGCCATCGCGCGCAGATTGATTTCAGTGAACTGAGCGAGGGCGATTTCGTTGTCCATCTCGAGCACGGCGTCGGACGGTTCCTCGGACTTGAAAAATTCGCGGCGCAAAACGGAGCGCAAGAAGTTTTGGTCCTCGAGTTCGCCGATGAAGCGAAACTTTATGTGCCGCTCGAACAGGCCTCTCTCGTTTCCCGGTACGTCGGTGTCGGCAAAAAGTCGCCGGCGCTCAGTTCGCTTGGCGATGCAAAATGGGCGCGCGCGAAGAAAAACGCCGTCGCCGCCATTTTCGACTACGCAGGTAAAATGCTCGCCCTCCAGGCTGAGCGCGAAACGCATCCCGGTCACGCGTTCGGTCCCGACACGAAGTGGCAGGCGAAGTTTGAGCACTCGTTTCCATTTCGCGAAACACCGGATCAACTCAAAACAATCGTCGAAACAAAAATCGACATGGAGCAGCCGAGACCGATGGACCGCTTGATTTGCGGCGATGCCGGTTTTGGCAAAACCGAAGTCGCTATTCGCGCCGCGTTCAAGGCGGTCATGGACGGCAAACAAGTGGCGGTATTAGCGCCGACGACCGTTCTCGCCCAACAACATTTCGAAGTCTTTCGTCAGCGCATGCTCGACTATCCGGTGCGGATCGAAATGCTCAGCCGCTTCCGTTCCCATTCCGAACAACGCAAAGTTCTCGACCTCTTGCGCAAAGGCGGCGTCGACATCGTGATCGGCACGCATCGGCTCATCTCGGGCGATGTCGCCTTCAAAGATCTCGGCCTGGTCGTCATCGACGAAGAGCAGCGTTTCGGAGTTTTGCACAAAGAAAAATTCAAGGAACTCTTCAAACTTGTCGATGTCCTGACCCTCTCCGCCACGCCCATCCCACGCACGCTTTATCTTTCGCTCGTCGGCGTGAAAGACATGTCAACCATTGAGACGCCGCCGCTCAATCGGTTGCCAGTGGAAACGGTGGTCTGTGGTTACGATGAGCGAATTATTCGCGACGCGATCAATCGCGAGCTCGAGCGGCAGGGTCAGGTTTTCTTTTTGCACAATCGCGTTCAGACAATCGAGCGCATGCGAGATAAAATTGCCGACCTTTGTCCGAACGCAAAGATCGACATCGGCCATGGCCAGATGGACTCGGTTGAATTGGAGGCGGTCATGGCGCGCTTCGTCGCTGGACGGATCGACGTGCTGGTTTGCACGACGATCGTCGAGAGCGGCCTCGATATTCCAAATGCGAACACGATTATCATTGACCGCGCCGATCGATTTGGTCTGGCCGATCTTTACCAACTGCGCGGACGCGTCGGTCGGGCCGAACACAAAGCCTACGCTTATTTGCTCTTGCCACGCGAAATGATGGCAATTGGCGCGGCCCGCAAACGGATCAATGCCATCAAGCAGTATAGCTCGTTAGGCGCGGGATTTCGGATCGCGATGCGCGATCTTGAAATCCGCGGTGCGGGCAGCATTCTTGGCACAGCGCAGAGCGGCCATATCATGGCTGTCGGTTTCGAGTTATATTGCCAGTTGCTCAAGCAGGCCGTGGCTCAGCGCAAAGGTGAAAAATTACAATTGCGGCCCGAGGTTGATCTGCGGCTCGATTTTATCGCAACCAACGAAGCCGAATTCGTTCCGCTTGGGCCCGAGCTGCGTGTGCCGGCTTTTATCCCGGCCAGTTTTATCGGCGCCACGACTTTGCGCATCCAGGCTTACCGTCATATCGCTGAAACAACGACGCGCGGGGAATTGGAACGACTCGGGCGCGATTGGCGCGACCGCTTCGGCCCGTTCCCATCCGCGGTTGACAATTTGCTCCTTCTCACCGAGATCAAGCTCGCCGCAGCCGAGGCCAACATCAGCCGCGTAGAGGTGCGCGAGCGCAAATTAATGCTAACACGGCGCGGGGATTTTATCCTTGTCGGTGGCAAATTCCCTCGTTTAGTTGCGGGTAAAATCGAACAACTTCTCGGGGAAATCGTGGAACTGATCAAGAAACTATGAAGTGTATGATGCGTCCCTTTGTCATCGCGTTGCTGGCGGTTTCGGGCTTCGCTCTCTCGCCACTTTGCCGCGCCGCCTTCGCCGCGGAGTCGGTCGAGCCGCAAGTGGTTGATGGGATTGCCGCGATTGTGAATGGGGAGGTGATCACATACTCACAAGTGCGCATGTTATCTGCGCCACGAGAAAAGTTGCTCCGTTCGCAGGCGACTGGTGAAGAGCTGCTGACCAAGATCAAGGAAGCCCGGCAAGCGGCGCTAAATGACCTGATCGATCGACAACTGATTATTCAGGCGTTCAAAAAGGAGAGTTATCAAATTCCAGATCATTTTGTGGACGAACGGGTGCACGAGATCATCCAGGAGTCATTCGGAGGCGACCGCAATACGTTTATCAAAACGCTGGAGGCGCAAAACTATACGCTAGGCGAATTCAAGAAGCAGGAGACCGAGCGAATGATTGTGCAGGCGATGCGGGGCAAGAACGTCAAGCGGAACTTGATTATTTCTCCCGTCAAAATTGAACAGTATTACAAAGATCACCGGGAAGAATTTACGGCCAAAGAACAGATCAAGCTGCGCATGATTATGATTCCCGGCCA
>JBAQJG010000322.1:0-2182 GCA_049300145.1 Chthoniobacterales bacterium
AGGGCGATGGAAGAAGCCGTCGAGTCGGCCCGCGGCAAGGGGCCGATTGCGGCGCTTTATATCGAAACGCCAGCAAACCCCACAAACGGAATGGTGGATCTCGAGCGTGCCCGGAAGATCGTGTCCGCCCTCCCCGGTCCGGACGACAATCGGCCGGTTATCATCGTTGACAATACAATGTTAGGACCGATCTATCAGACCCCTCTGGCACATGGTGCTGATCTAGTCGTCACGTCGCTTACTAAATATGTCGGCGGTCATTCCGACCTGATTGCCGGCGCATGTTCGGGAACGGCGGCTATACTCGAACCGATCCGAGGCATGCGCACGATCCTGGGCACGATGTGCGATCCGCATACCGGTTGGTTGCTGATGCGTTCACTCGAGACCCTGAAGCTCAGAATGACGGCCGCGGCGGAAGGCGCGTGCAAGGTCGCAGGCTTCCTCAATACTCATCCGAAGGTCGCATCGGTCTGGTATCTGGGTTTCTTGCCGGAAGGCCATCCCGATCGTCCAGTCTTTGAGCGCCAATGCAAGGGTCCAGGCTCCACTTTCAGCTTCGAAGTGAAGGGAGGTGAGGCCGAAGCCTTTGCTGTCCTGGATCGGCTTAAAGTGATCAAGCTCGCGGTAAGCCTGGGTGGTACGGAGACTCTCGCTTCGCATCCTGCCGCGATGACTCATTCGGACATTCCGGAAGAAGAACGGTTGCGGCTGGGGATCACGCCCGCGCTGATTCGCATTTCGGTCGGGATTGAGGATCCCGACGACCTGATAGTGGATCTGAGCCAAGCATTGGGCTGAGGTCTCATCGCATTTTGAGGGACACGGACTCTCTCTGCTAGAGGAAGGCAGATTCGAAACGCCGATCCCGCCGTAAACTGAGGAGCTCTCCGGCGCCCCAATAACGTTCCGCACCATCCCTCCCCCCGCGTCCCGTGGCGGGTCAAGCCCAATCTCTTGGCGAAGTCGCCGCGTAAGGCGAGCGGGCACTCATGCACGCATAGAACAGCTCGATTATCACTCGTCCCTACAGTGGAACTGTGCCGCCCATAGTCGTTCGGTGCATTAGCCGGCGTTGCGGCAGGTCATAGTCCTGGATCGCCCGGTGCTGCACCGTGCAGTTGTCCCACATCAACAGGTCCCCGACCCGCCATTGGTGACGATAGACGAAGGCCGGCTTAACAATGTGATCGGCAAGTGCGGCGATCAGCGTCTCGGCTTCCCCTCCTTCCATTCCCTCGATCCCGGTGCAATCGTCGCGCATGACATAGACGCATTTGCGCCGGGTTACGGGATGGGTCCGGACGATCGGATGGGTGACCGGCGGGTAGCGATCTATTTCCGCTTGAGTGGGCGGAAAGGCCCGCTTGCGCCCAGCAAAGTCAAACACCGCGCGGCGCCCGTCGAGGTGCTGCCGCATGCGCTCCGGCAAGGCATCCCACGCCGCGGCGGTGCTGGCGAATTCTGTGTCCCCCAGCGCCAAACCAAACAGCTCGGGAATCTCCAATGCATAAAGCATCGTCCCGCGCGGCGGCCGTGAAGCATAGCACATGTCACTGTGCCAGTTCTCGCCGGCGCGGCGCACGCCGATCGGACGGCCATCCTCGGTCACGTTGGAGACGACGACGATCTCTGGACTGCCTGGCACGCTCCATCGTTCGCCGAAGATGTTGAACTCAATTTCGCCAAAACGGCGGGTAAAGGCCACCTGCTGCGGGGGCGTGATGTGCTGATCGCGGAAGAAGATTACGGCGTGATCATAGTAAGCGCGCTCGATGGCGGCGAACGTCTCGTCGTCGATGGATCGGGCCAAATCGACACCGCGGATCTCGGCGCCGAGCGCGGCGCCCGTCGGAATAATCTCGATCGACATTGGTGGTTCTCCTGCTGGTAACGCCGTGCTCCCGCCGTGGAAGCCGGCGACACCACGTGCAGCGTACCCGATACATATCCAGCGCGCACCGCCCGAGAGCGCCCCCGGACCGTCCGGCAGCGCCTCGTCAGGTGGCACCCAGCTGCTCGGATGACACTGCCGAGGATCGATCGGACTCATCTCAGACGATGCAAGGCGTTGCTATTCGGTGCGGAACTGGAAGTTCGAATCCAGCTCTCTCCAGCGGGGAGTCCGGTGCAAACCAAACTCCCTGGCGCACCCGCGAGCGGGAGCGGGGACGCGATCGGG
>JBAQJG010000323.1:0-3992 GCA_049300145.1 Chthoniobacterales bacterium
TCGGCGAAATCATTACCGCGCCGTTGAACATGAACGCGATGACTTGGCGCACGTCACCGGCTGCGACCGAGCTGGAAACGCTGGTGATCGATTGGCTCCGGCAATGGCTGCACTTGCCGGAGGAATTTGACGGCGTTGTTTACGACACGGCCTCAGTAGGAATCATGCACGCGCTCGCGGTCGCGCGCGAGCAAGCCGCGCCCTCCACCCGCAAGCTCGGACTCGCCGGGCGCGCCGATCTCCCGCGATTTCGTATTTACACTTCTGATCAAGCGCACAGCTCTGTGGAAAAAGCAGCGATCGCGCTTGGGCTGGGCGAGGAAAATGTGCAACGCGTTCCGAGTGACGCCGAATTTCGGATGGAAGTGGCGGCATTGCGCGAAATGATCGCGCATGATCTTCGGGAAAAATTCAAGCCGCTTGCTGTCGTTGCCACAGTCGGCACAACATCGACCGCGAGCGTCGACCCAATCGCCGAGGTCGCGCGCATCTGTCGCGAACAGAAAATATGGCTGCACATCGACGGCGCTTACGGCTCCGGACTGGCCCTCTTGCCCGAATGCAAATGGGTGACGGCGGGTTGGAGCGAAGCGGATTCGATCGTGGCCAATCCACACAAAATGCTTTTTGTGCCGCTGGATTTCAGCGTGCTTTACCTGCGTGATCTCGAACGACTCCGTCGCGTCTTTACCCTCGTTCCCGAGTATCTGCGCGGGGATACGGTGGAAGCGGAGAAAAATTACATGGATTACGGAATCCAACTTGGCAGAAGATTTCGTGCATTAAAAGCCTGGATGGTTTTTCGCACATTTGGCCGCGCTGGAATGGCCGCGCGCATTCGCGATCATCTGCGGTTGGCTAATCTGCTGGCCGACTGGATCAAGATCGACAACCGCTTCGAGCTGGCCGCGCCGGTGGTGATGCCGGTTGTTTGCTTTCGATTCATCGCCATCGACAAAAAGGACTCCGAAAGCGTTCGCCAGTCGAAGATCGACATGATAAATAGCGAGATCGTGGAGCGAATCAACGCGAGTGGGCGCGCTTATCTCACGCAAACGAAGTTGCATGGCCGAACTGTCATGCGAATCGGGTTGGGAAATGTTCTTACGACTGAGCAGCATTTGCGGAATGTGTGGGGATTAATCCAGCTCACCGCAGGCGAGATTGCAGACAGGGCTAAGCTCTAGTCCCTTTTCTCTGCCGGGGTCGTCGACCATCGTTTGCGGCAGGGAGCTGTCCGCAGATGGCGCCGGTGAAAAAATGCGAATACACGTCGCGAATGCGATCGACGTCTGGCCTGACTTCGGCGCGCTCGAAACCGGCGCGCATAAATGCGCGGCGCCACTGATCGGCAGTGAGGAAACCCGGATTCGGACGAATTTCAGGCTCGGTATTCACGTCGGTAAAGCTGTCTAAGATCTGAAAGATCAGCTCGGCGTAGATCGGTTGATGGAGGTTCGGCCGCATGCACTCGCCGATCACCAGCCAACCATCAACCGCGAGCGCGTCACGCGCCTGGCCCAAGCTAAATAAGAGGTCCTTAGCGACATGCAGGACGTTAACGCCGAATACGAGATCAAATTCGCCGCGGGTCGCGCCTTGAGCTTCCCACGGCAAATTAATGTCGAGCAACGCCCACTCCAGCGGGAGATCGCGATACTGCTTGGATAATTCACGCTGGCCGCGCCGCCGGAAAAAGGCGCTCGGTTCTGTAATGAGGTAGCGCTCTATGCGCGGCAGCAACCCGCGGTTACCAAACCAGCGCAGTAAGATTTCGCTAGCGCTGCCAGCGCCGGCGCCGAGTTCTAAGATTCGCAGCTTGGGTCGAGTGGCCAGGCGGTCGGCGGCGAGAACCGCAGTCGCCCAGTTATTCACGGCGTAAGTCAAGTTATCATTGTGAAAATAATTCAGCCACAGCGGTATCGTCTCCGCTGCCAAGAGGCCGTGCTCACCATTCTGCTCGCCGCGCGCAATCGCGGGATAAAGGTTCGCTGCCTGGTCTAACAAATCCAATGTCGGCGCATTGGCGCGGTCGATATCGAGGCCGATTGCACGCAAGCGCGCAAGCTCAGGTGGCCACGGCGCATGGAGCAGACGATAGGAGCGGGTCTCCCGATCCATTCGCGTCCCGATGCAACCGGTCTCGATCAGACGCCTCAAAAGCCAATCCAGCGAGGAACTGAAACGCGGCTGAAATGAAAGTGCCTGACAAAGCTCGCGAGCGGATCGCCACTTACCGAGTTGGTCAATCACGCCCAATCGGCCAAGCAGATCGATCGCAAGATCGATGCTATAACGCTCTATTAGTTCCATGCTTTGATACAAGCGTTCGTTGAATAGCGACGGCGGGTAACCTTGAAGCCACTGCGCCAGGCGCGGATCGTATGGTCCAGGGTTGAAGGCAGGCGGTTTGGATGACGCGGCGACCGTTATATCAAGTTCCGTGCAAACGATGTCGAGGCGGCCTTCAGCTATTACGCGGCCTTCGACACGGCAGCAAAAATCGACCTCCGTCTTCGCACCATTCGCCGCGGTAAGACAAATGGTAAAGGGTTGCTCAGGCTTTAAGGGCAGGACAAACTTGACTGCTCTGATGCCGGTCAAGTGACAATCTTTGCGCCATTCCGTCAGAGCGGCTGCGACTTCATCGAGGATCACTACGCCCGGCACGATAGGCGCGCCTGGGAAATGCCCGGCCAGGCTGGGATGGTCTGCGCGAATTGCCCGGCAAATCTCAAAGCTCATTTGTCGCGCACTCCCAAGACAATGATCATTTAAAGCGATCGCGTGCGCAACATAACGGTAATGCGTCCGTCGGCCAAAAGAGCATCGCCGGCCACGACATGGCATTCGTAAATTGCATTGCCGCCGTCTCCGAACAAGCGTTGCGCGCGAACCTCGAGCGGCGAATCGATGTCATCCAGGCGAACGACCTGCACATGCGCATCCCGCAGCGCGGCGAGATAATACGGCGGCGCGGCCACACCCTCTGATCTCGCTCGCAATCCGCCGTGCACGGCAGCCGCCTGCGCACCATATTCGAAAGCATGTAACGCTGATAGCCGGCCATCACGGCGCAGCGGATTGGCCGGATCGCGATGCGTTTCACTCGTACACACAATCGACTGGTTGTCCCACTTGAGCACGCTATCCAACAGACACATAAGACCGGCATGCGGAATGAGCGTGCGAATTTCTGCTTTGATTATAGGCATATTCGGTTAGCAGCTCTTACATTTTTCAACCGAGCGGCCGTTAATCCCAAAATGAATAGAAGTTAAACCAGTTGTAAGGCGCAAGCCGCGTGTAATGCTCCAGGCGATCGACGTAACGTTGCATCCAATGCTGGATGTCCTGCGCGCGCCGGTCGCGATTCAGGATTACTTCCTCAGCCAATTGCTCAAAGTAGATTTCGTAGTGGTTGCCCCCCCGGTAAAGGCCGAAAAACAGGATAACAGGGCAATGCATGACCGCGGCAAGTAGGATCGGGCCGGCCGGGAATGTAGCCGGCGCACCTAAGAACTGACATTGCGTGGTTTTGCCGTCGCTCGAGACACGGTCGCCTAACGTGCCAATCAGAAAACCCGCGTCCAAGCCCTCTTTAACTCTAAGCGAGGCATCCGCTCGATCCGAAACGATCACTGTGTTGGCGATTTCCGGATTAAGCATATCAAGAAAGCGGGTGATGTTCTCGTTGTGCGTGGTATCCATCAGCACCTTGAGCGGAAAATCCTGCTGCGTCACGCCCATGGTACGCAACACCTCGAAACTACCCAAGTGAGAGCCCAGAACGATGCAGCCCTTCCCGCTTTCGACCTGGCGGTGCGGGATTTCTTTGTGATGAAACGCTATGTTAAAGCGCGGGAACTCGCCTTTCAGCAGATACAGCCGATCTAATATGGTGGTCGCGAAACAATGAAAATGGCGAAACACATGCCACCAGTGGACCGGATGGCCGCGCACCCGGCTTAAGTACTCGCGCGATACCCGCC
>JBAQJG010000324.1:0-2061 GCA_049300145.1 Chthoniobacterales bacterium
CTGTTGGCCACATTGAAGGGCGAATCCGCCGAACGGTTGCAGACGTTGACGCAAGATATCGAAAACGGACTGAAGGCCCGATACAGCAAATCGGAACGATTGGCGGAAACCTCCGAAAGCCTGCACATTTCGAACGCGGAAATGACGGTGAAGCTCGATGAAAGCAAAAAGACGCTGGCCGCTCTTGAAGCTCGAATCAGTCAGGGCGAGGCGAAATAGGTCGGCATTCAGTCGAAACTGGCAGCGCTGCGGGGTTCGATAACGGTGGGGGCTTAAAGGAAAGCTGGGCTTTAGCCTTTCAATGCTCGCTGCCGTTGAGTTTCTCCAGGAAGCTACCGTTTGGACTATTTCCCCTCGAAAGCCCCAGGCGAGCCGACAGAGGTCCGAGACGGCAACCAGGGCGACAACAGCGGCGGCAACAGCGATGGGAGAGAGAACCACAATTAAGAGAGTTGGACCGATAAGGTCGCCGGCGACAGCACCAAAACCACCGCTTGCGACGATGAACAAAAGTGCGTTTGTCCACGCGTTCGAATTGGCCTCCTCGCGTGCTTGCCGAATTTCGGCCCATACCCCTTCCAATTCTCTGGACATGTTTACCCCTCCCCACCCCAAAAAACAGGTTTTATGGCAACACTAGGGCCTTTCTTTTGTGTCCGCGACAAGGCACTGGCGTTCATCATCATCGCACAATCGGGCCGCCGATTCGACGAGTGTTCGCAACGCCGTCTGCTGCTGCAGGGATTCGCGCAGCTCGCGATGCTGGAAGACATTCCACGCCACGGTCCGAAGCTCGCCGAGGAGCTGCGTCGGGTAGGGGCGGAGATTAAGGAGCAGGTGGAGAATGAGTTAGCTGACCTGTAAGATCGCCTACCTCTGGGCGCGCACCCTGCGCTGTGAGGCGCCCAATTGCGGCGCGGAAATCCCACTCGTGCGATCGTTCTGGCTGTGCAAAAGAGCGAAACGCAAACGAGCGCTCCGATACCGAGTAGTGCGCCCGCGAGCAAACCGCCGCGTACGGAATTCGAGGTTTTCGAGCCGAAAACGGATAAAGAAGTGCCTGTGGGGACCGTTTCCCTCGCGAGGGCTCGGCGAGGATGCGCGCGAGCGTATCGGTGCGCCCGCCCGCCGGATAAGGCACGACAATGGTGATTGGCCGCGTTGGATAGGCTTGCGCCGTTGCGGCGCGCGATATGGCCGGGAGCGCGGCAGCGCCGGCGGCCAGACGCAAGAATTTGCGACGGGGAAGTTTCATTGGCGTCCTCCTCCCTGATCGTCTTTATTGCACGCACGTAAATGGGCGCCGGGCCCGCGATGCGAGCGTGGATAGACCGCACAAATGATGGTCTGAGTGGGGTGCCCGCCGACGGCATCAGCCTGCCGCCAAAAAGGTGGGACTTCGGCACGTCCCGCCGGGCCGGCTCGAAGGTTAGGCTACATCAACCACGCGACTTGGCGGAAGGGGGCATGACGGCTTGTGGCATTGTGTCACGAGTAACGCCGGTTGCCGGGCCGCGAATGAAACTCCATGAGCGCAAAGCGCCCTCCAGTCTCCTCGCCTTTGGCAAAGAGGGACATGCTGCTGCCCATATAGGCGAGGGTCGTTTCGGGACTGGATGATCGCTGAAATGCGGATGGCGCTGTAGAGGATATCTTGCTCACGGTATCTTTCCTTTATTGTTCACGTCGATGCCGAAAGAACGGGAAACGCTTTCGGCCATCAGAAAGGCGTAGGACCGATCAGGATCACACCGAAGCTGCGGGCCAAAGCGGGCACATCGACATGTTTGTCACGCGCTATGGCCCGCAAAGCTTCCTCGACACCGCCCGGATAGGCGATCCCAGCGATCCGCAGTAGCGCGGTTGAGCGATTGCCCCAGGCATGGGGAACGTTCTTCGGAAGCGTCACCAAGCTTCCTGCCTCCGCATCGAACACCCGGTCACCAAGCGCGACACGGGCGACGCCTTCCAGCACAATGAGGTGCTCGTCCTCATTTTGATGCATGTGGAGCGGCGTGCCATCGCCGGGCGCGGAGACGACCTCAACGAACGAGTATGCGC
>JBAQJG010000325.1:0-1512 GCA_049300145.1 Chthoniobacterales bacterium
CGCGGACTTGGCCCTGGGCAAACTCTGGAACCCATTTGAAAGCCGAGATCGTGATCATGCGATGTGCTCCTTTGCGTTTTCGTGGCGTAGGCTGAAGCTCGTCAACGGCTTCGGTCCAGCGGACCAATTGGCTGTTGCGACGCTCGGCTCTACGGCCGAATGTTTGGTCACGGCGAGCTGCGTTCGATTACAAGAAAATGGCGTTCCAGCTTGTCGAGCGCCCCGGTCCAGCCTTCTTGGTGGCTGCGGCGGCTCTCCTCGTCGTGCAGGCGCGAATGTGTGAATGTGAGTTCGGTCCCGTCGGCAACGGGGCGAAGCCTGATCTCGACAAGCGACTCGCCGGGATCTTCGGCGCCGCCCGTCCAGCGCCAACTCATGCTCAGCCGCTCGGGCTTTACGACTTCGAGATATTCGCCGCTACTCTCATGCTCGCTTCCATCGAGCATGCGGAAGCGTACCCGGAAGCGGCCGCCAACCTGCGGGTCGGTTTCCGCCACAAGCACGGGGCCGTCGTCGGGGCCCCACCAGCTGGCGATGCCTTCCGGTGTGGTGAGCGCATCGAACACAATCGACGGCCGCGCCTTGATCCGGCGCACGAGCGTTAGACTGGTCATCGTCTTTTCTTCCTCGCTTCGGCTTCCTTGGTTTCCGCATAGGCCGCGAGCCGATCGAGGCTCTTCGACCAGAAGCGTTCGTAGCGGCGCAGCCAATCCATCGCTTCCCGCATGGGCTCGGGCCGGAGCCTTACCGTCACGGTGCGCCCGACTTTCGACCGGGTGATGAGGCCGGCATTGTCAAGCACGTCGAGATGCTTCATCACCGCCGGCAGCTTGATCACGAAGGGCTGCGCCAGCGCGCTGATGGATGCGCCGTCTTCGCGTTCGAGCCGAGCGAGAATCGCCCGCCGAGTCGGGTCTACAAGCGCCGCAAACGTCCGGTCGAGCCGCTTATCATAGTTCACCATGTAGGAAAGTATTGGTCAGAAAGGGCTGGCTGTCAACCCCGGCATCTTCGCACCGTCAAGATTGCGCACCGTGGACATCCGTCAGTCTAACGAGGTCAAGAGCCTCGTCTTTTGGCAATCCCGAAATGGCCGCTATTGGCACGTATCGGCTGCGCTGGCCACTGGCCAGCCGGTCCGCTTACTGGGGATAGTGCGGCCTTTCTCTAGTGTCCCGAGTATCTCAGCCGTTCAGTCCCCCGATCGAAATAGCGCAATCGGGCATGTGGCCCGATTCCGTTCTGTTCGGGAAGTGCCGCCGCCTCTGCCGATTGGGGCTGATCGCGGATCGGCCCGCTCGTGATTTGTCGACGTCACGATCACCCGCCGCTAAGGAGAATGTTCGCCCGACGGCAGCTCCCGTAACTGTCGATACAATCGTAGCGCGAAGAGTAGAGCGACCGTGCCAACAAGAACCCAAATAAGAGGCAAGGGTGCGATCGCGGTCGCGGCCCAGGCGATGACCGGAAACAAGCTTAAGGTGACGGCGATCGAGATAAGACCAGCGAAGA
>JBAQJG010000326.1:0-6234 GCA_049300145.1 Chthoniobacterales bacterium
ACGTTAGGGTGCTGCTGCGACGCGCAGGGAGGTTGCGAAGTGGCAGAATACGGACTGCTGCTGAAGGATTTGTTGGCTACCGGACTGTTGAAAAACATCTCGATCCGCCTTCTTGCTCTTTAGAGCCTAAGTGCGCGACGTCCCGGAACATCATCTTGCGCCTTCGTCGATTGGTTTTAGAATCGTCCCCACAAGCGTTCAGGGTCCATCCACCTTTTGCAAATGCGAAAGTGCAACGCGTTGTCCTCAACGCGTTGCCAAATTAAGTGCGGCTTCGCGAAATCTTCACGTCGATCTTTCGCCGGCCCGCGCTAAAGTCGGACCGGTAGATGAATACTGGGGCGATTCGTTGGTCCCGGGCAGAATTGCTCTGCGCCGGCATGGTATTTCTTGCGGCCCTCTTTCTTTATAGCTGGACGCTCGCTCCGACGGTTACTTTGACCGACAGCGGAGAGCTGATTGTGGTCGCTCATGGCCTGGGCGTCGCACATCCACCGGGCGTTCCGCTGTGGGTCATCCTTGCCCATCTCGCATCACTCGCGCCCTTGGGAAACGTTGCGGTGCGGATCAATTTTTCTTCTGCCCTTTTTGCCGCGCTCACTTCCGCAATGCTCACTCTTGTTGTGGCAGACTTAATGATTACGATTTCATATTTTGCCCCACCGAAGCGCAGGAAGAGGGGCGCGCGGCAGAGTAAAAAGGCTGAGAATTCAGACATCAGCCGCCTTTTGGTGTTTGCCCCTGCGTTGGGCGCCGGCTTGCTCATGGCATTCTCTCGCACGCTTTGGTTTTATGGCACCATCACCGAGGTTTATGCTCTCAACGCGCTGCTCATCCTCGTTATCTTCTTTCTGATGCTTCGGTGGCGGCGACGCATCATCGCAGACAGAAGTCGTATTGGCATGGCCGTGGATACTGGCGAAATCATCCGACATAGGCAGATCACGATTCACGACACGTTTCTTTATGCCGCTGCTGGCGTATTTGGCCTCGCGCTCGGAGTTCATCACGTCACAGTGGGGCTGATACTCCCGGCTCTGGGCGTTATCGTTTATAAGACGGAGGGACTGAAGTTCTTCATGGGTAGACGGCTGATATATGCCGCTCTGATTTCGGTTGGCGCCCTGGTCGCAATATATACCTACTTGCCACTCGCAGCCGCGCGCGGGCCTGTCATCAACTGGGGCAATCCGCGTTCCCTGCAAGAAATATGGTGGCACGTCACCGGCCGGCAGTATCGGGTGTTCCTCTCCTTTACGCCAAACTTAATGGGAAAGCAGTTTGTTGAATTCTGCAGAATGGCCTTGCGTGAATTCGGCTTAACCTGGCTGCCATTGCCGCTCCTCCTGGCTTTCGCGGGTTTCGCCAACGCTTTTAGACAGGACCGCACAACTTTCTGGCTTCTACTGTTTATCATCATTGCCGATTTGGCTTACGCTCTTAGCTACGAAATTGCGGAGGACAAGGATGCCTACTATCTGCCAACGTTTATTTCGATCGCGATTGCCACCGGGTTCGGCATCCGTTGGTTGATCCAACTCGCCTTCTCCAGAACAATGCCGCTTAGGAAACAGTATGTGGTGGCTGCGGTTATTGTTCTCTTCGCGCCCGCAATAGCTTTTATCGGCAATTGGCCTTTCAATAATCGGCGGCATGACTTTATCGCCCACGATTACGTCGAAAATCTCCTTGGCGCGATAGAACCTAACGGTCTCTTACTTACGCAAGACTGGCAGGTCGTGTCCCCGATGTTTTATGCGCAAGAGATAGAACAGCGTCGGCGCGATGTAAAAGTTGTGGACATTAATCTCCTGCGCCGTTCGTGGTATTTCGCTTATCTGAGACACGCTTATCCTGATTTGGTCGAACGGTCACGCGAGAAGATTGACGCGTTTGTTGAAGATCTCAAAGAATGGGATCGTGACCCCGAAGCTTTTGCCAGGAGCCAGGCATTGACTCAAAGGATCAACGCAGCATTTGAAGAGATGATCCGGTCATTTGTGACCAACGAGAACAGGCTTGCGCCAGTTTACATTACGCAAGACTTGCTATTCGCCGACTCAGTTAATGGCGAGGTGACCAGATGGCTCACTCAAAACTATCAACTTGTGCCACAAGGACTGGTCTTCAACCTCACAAGCGACCACAGCTTTCACGATTTGCCTGACCTGCGCCTGAAGACCCGCGGTCTAGCTGACGGGACGCTGAGGTTTGAGAAAGATGACGTAGTAAACCTCAAGGTGTTGCCAGCCTATACAAGCATGCTTATCAATCGCGGACGGTATCTCGCGTTATTCAATCAGCATGAGCGTGCCATTGCCGCATTCAGGCAGGCGCTCGCGCTCAATCCGGGCCTTGCCTTGGCGCAACAGGGGCTTGCGGAAAGTGCGGCTAAATTGCGGAACCCATAGCGGGTATTTCGGGTCGCTTTAGGAACAGGTCCATTGACATTGGGCATTCCGTTCTTGCCAGTCTGGCGGATTGCTTCTAAACCGGCACGATGAGAATCACGTCTCGCGTTGTTGTCGTTTTCTTATGTCTCGGAGTCACGGCTTATGCGGCCGATGAAATGATCGCGCTCAAAGCCGAACGCATGTTCGACGGGAAATCGAAAACGCTCGTGGAACACGGAGTCGTCATCGTCCAAGGCGATAAAATTGTCGATGTTGGCAGCAACCTCACGATTCCGAATGGCGCGCAGGTGATTGATCTCGGCGACGCCACCCTTTCGCCCGGCTTCATGGATGCCCACACGCATTTGACGCTCGATTACACCGGAAATTTCAATGAGCGCCGTCTGGCAGAATTAACGACGAACGTCTCGGAAATGGCGATCCGGGCTACCGTCTTCGCGCGTGCGACGGTTGAAGCTGGCTTCACCACGGTTCGCGATGTCGGAAGTCGCTATGTTGGTAGTCGCGAGTTTGTCGACGTTGCGCTACGTAACGCGATCAATAAAGGGCTCGTCGTCGGCCCGCGGATGCTGGTAGCGACCAAGGGAATTGGCGCGACTGGCGGTCATTTTGATCCCACGAGCGGATATCGCGATTTACTTTTCGGGCGCGAGGCGGATTACACGGATGGGATCGTCGATAGTCCGGAAGACGTTCGCAAGGCCGTGCGCTTCGAAGTAAAAAATGGCGCGGACGTGATCAAGGCGGCCGTTTCGGGCGGCGTTCTTTCGCTGGCGGACGAGGTGGACACGCCGCAACTCACGCCGGCGGAAATGGCGGCGCTGGTCGATGAATCGCATCGGTTGCGCAAGAAAGTGGCGGTGCATTGTCACGGTGATCAAGCGGCTCGAGAGGCGATCGAAGCGGGCGTCGATTCGATCGAGCACGGCTCGTTCATGAAACCGGAAACCCTGACGTTGATGAAAAACAAGGGAACATTTCTCACGCCGACGTTGATGGCGTCGGAGTGGATCATGAGCAAGATCGATAATTACCCGCCAGCATTGCAGCTGAAAGCGCGCGCGGCGTACAACGCGCGCTCGGAAATGTTTCGTAACGCTCTGAAGATGGGCATCAAGATTTCCTTTGGAACCGACGCGGCCGTATTTCCGCACGGACAAAACGCAAAGGAGTTTGCGCTCATGACCGGACTCGGAATGACGCCGATTGACGCGCTGAGAACCGCGACATCAAACGACGCGGAACTCCTCGGCATCGCGCAAAAAGCGGGCACGCTCGAGAAAGGGAAACTGGCCGATATCATCGCTATGCCGGGCGATCCGACGGCTGATATCACCGCGACCGAGCGCGTTTCGTTTGTGATGAAGGAAGGGAAGATCATTCGAAACGGCCCGCGAGCGCCTCAGAGCGCTGCCGTATCATCCGATCCTCCGGACATCTCCATGCCGGTGGATTGAGCAGCCGTCCCGACGCGAAGACCCTTCTATAAGCCGCGAGACGACACCACAGCGATCTTCGCACTTTGACTGGTCGCTTTGCCAATGTAGTAGAGCGATACGCCGCCTCCGCCGTACACTGGATAAAAGCTGTAGGGCTGACCGTCGATGAATACGGGATTGTCCCAATCGATTTGCATTGGACGGGCAAACGAATTGGAACTGATCGCGACGGAATCGCTGAAGTTAAAGCGATTATCTTTCAGGTCGCCGCGGGCATTATAAGGAGTGAATCTCCAATTCCGCACTTCGTTTGTTGGGTACCAATCTTGAGCAAAAGCATCGTCCTCGCTAATCAGGGGAATGCTTCTGGAAACGGCTGTGCCGGTGCGAACGTTATCGATCAGGGCCGGTTGAACATAATCTTCGCCCGCGATTCGATAGGAATAAAAGGCGATTTCGTAGTCCGAACCGCCCCATTGGCTCAGATTTATCGGGTGTCCAAAAGCGACATCGAATATCAATACGTGTTGACGTGAGTTGTTCAATTGCGCCTCTTCGCGCTGTTGAGACTGAGTTTGGCGATCGCGCGTTTCGATCGCTGCTACCTCTTCTTTGGGTGCGACCCAGTTTGAGTTGTGAAGAGATTGAATGAGCGAATCACTCGCGCCTTGCGATTTCAGCGTGCTTTCTTGCGGTGGAGTCAAACGATGCATCAGCTTGCGCTGAGAGACTTCCTGGATGATCGAGCTCTCGCTTTCGTGCGCGCGAACGAGAAGCGAGACCTCACTAAAATCCATCGGTCGGGCCGAGGCCGGCGTGATCCAACTAAACAATGCGATCCCAATAATTGATAAGCTATAACGGGTGGGGTATTTCATAACCTCCGGTTTTACCAGGATTGAGTTGGTTTTGACAAGACAAAAATTGCCGTTACTTTCCACGTCCCGCCGCCGAAACCAAGTGGCCTAAATTCTTAAGCAGGGGCTCCGCACTTTGCTCGCAAAGTGCCGGGCGTCTGAAACTGCATAAAATCATGCAAAAAAACCGCAGTAAACGTTATCGCGCCGCCGCCGAACAGGTGGACCGCACAAAGACTTATAATCTCGCGGAAGCGGTTTCGACGTTGAAGAAATTTCCACCGGCGAAGTTCGACCAAACCGTCACGGTCTCATTCCGGCTCGGTGTCGATGCAAAGCAATCCGATCAAATGGTGCGTGGCACATGTCCACTTCCGCATGGCAGCGGTAAGAAGGTGCGCGTTCTCGTTTTTGCAGAAGGGCAAGCGGCGCAAGCCGCTCGCGACGCGGGCGCGGAATTTGTCGGATTCAAAGAGGTGATTCAGAAATGTCAGGAGGGCTTTCAAGATTTCGACGTGGCCATTGCGACCCCAGCGGCGATGGCGGAAGTCCGTAAACTCGGCAAGGTGCTTGGCCCGCGCGGCCTGATGCCGAATCCAAAAACTGGGACGGTGACCGACGATACGGCGAAAGCGGTGCAAGAAGTCAAAGCCGGCCGCGTGGAATTTAAGCTCGACAAAAACGGCAACGTCGCGGTGCCGGTCGGAAAATTCTCATTTGAAGAAAAAGCGCTCGTGGAAAATGGAAACGCAGTGATCGAAGCGGTGGTGCGCGCACGTCCAGCGAGCGCCAAAGGGCACTTTCTAGAAGGCGTTACACTTAGTGCAACGATGTCGCCGGGAGTTCATGTTGATCCAACGCCGTATTTGAGCGTGTGAATACAAGATATCGATTAGATTGACCATATGAGACCGGAGAAAGCCAGCATCGTTTCAGATCTCGCGGAGAAGTTGAATCGCTCCCCATTCGTTCTCGTGGCCGATTACCAACACATGAAGGTGGGCGATTTTGGTGAGTTGCGTAACCGGCTCGCGCCCGCTAGAGCGGAGATGCACGTCGTGAAAAACAATTTCCTCAAGCGCGCGATGGCTGATTCTGGCTATCCGGACGTCGCCGACAAATTGATCGGCCAGACGGCGGTCGTGACCGGTGAGAAAGATGTCGCGCCGGTGGCGAAGATTTTGAAAACATTCGCGACGGAATTTAAGGTCGCGGCGCTCAAGATTGGCTTTGTCAATCGAGCGATGCTGTCGAGGAGCGAGATCGAAATACTAGCGGATTTGCCCACGCGCGAAGCGTTGCTTGCACAATTGCTCGGATTGTTGTTGTCACCGGCGACCAAACTGGTGCGCTTGCTGAACGAACCGGGTTCCGCGTTGGCAAGGCTGTTGAAGGCAAGAGCAGAAAAGGAAGGAAAACCGGCGGCGGCAGCGACATAAGAAAGAAAATTTTCGACACGCTGCGATGGCGCGTCGAGTAGTAAAAAACTGTCCGGGTCGATGGCTATCGGCCTTAATTGCGCGA
>JBAQJG010000327.1:0-6104 GCA_049300145.1 Chthoniobacterales bacterium
GCTCATGCGGCCGAGCGTTTGAGTTGCGTCGCGCTGGAGCATCTCGATGAAATTGCCGCCAATGCTCGCCGCTTGCTCGAAACGAACAGGCGGCTGCTCAATGCTTTCTTCAACTCGCGTGACGATCTCGACTGGACGCAGCACGAGTTCGGCACAGTAGCGTTCCCGCGTTTGAAGAACGGAAGCGTGGACGCCTTATGCGCGCTGCTCTTGGAGAAATACGACACCTCAATTGTGCCCGGCAAATTCTTTGGCATGCCGCAGCACTTCAGAATCGGAATCGGTAATGAGACAGCCATGTTGGCGGAAGGGCTTGCTCGTTTAGGCAAGGCGCTCTTCGACATCAAGGCCCGGCCTTATCCGAGATCGTCGAGGGTCGGGCATTCGCTCTATCTTCGTTCGCCTGCGAAAAGAGAAAGAACAGGGCAAGGAAGATCGCGGCGAGAATGATCAACATAGAAAAGATCCCGATCATTCGAAAGGTGCGGTGACGCGTGGCGGCCCGTTTCCAGGCCGTGCGTTTCTGCGTCAGCTCCAAATCAAGGAGCCGGATAAGGTTCTCGGACTCATTTTCCATTGGTTGATGCTTGCCAGAGACCCCGGAGATCATCGAAGAATTAGACTGCAAGTACTATGCCGGATCGAAGAAAATTAGCTGCCTACACGCTGCCGATGCTGCTGTTCGTCGCGTTGCTTGGACTGAACAGCTTGCTCAAAAAGATCGACAACCGCTTTTGGCTGAGCTCGGCAGAATACTGGATATATCCAGCCCAGACGATCTTGTGCGCGGGTTTCCTATTCTGGTTCCGCCGCGAGTACGATTTTCATCGGCTCACGCGGCCAATCTTTGCGGTCTCGATTGCGGTTGCCGTCTTTTTGCTTTGGATATCGCCCCAGGCATTTTTTGGATTTGCGGCGCGCACTGCCGGTTTTAATCCGGATATTTTTTCAGCTAATCCGACACTTTATTGGACAACGATCATCCTGCGTTTCGCTCGCTTGGTCGTGGTCGTTCCTTTCGTGGAGGAAATTTTCTGGCGCGGTTTCTTGCTGCGTTACCTGGTCGACGAAGAGTTCGAACGCATTCCGTTTGGGTTCTTTTCATGGTTCCCATTCTTCGCGGTGACCGTCGCCTTCGGCTTTTCGCATTCCAAGGCGGATTGGACGGCCGCATTGCTTACCGGTGCGCTCTACAACGGCGTGGCTTATCGAACAAAAAGCCTTTCTTCGTGCATTTTGACGCACGCAATCACGAATCTGCTCCTCGGGCTCTGGATTATGAAAACGAAACAATGGGGATTCTGGTGAGCCGGGCGGCAGTGGCATCGGCCGTGCTCTCATAAAGACCGAAAAATGAACCACACGTTTTTTCAAAAGGTGATGATCTGCGCAATCGCGGGGTTTCTCGCCGCCGCTCTATTTGAGTGGACAAAAACTTTCATCGCGGGAGCGGACGACGCACTGAACAAAGGTTATCACCATCGTGCCGTATTCGAGCCATAGCGCCCCTCATTTGAGCAAAAGAGGATTGCTGCGCGCGCGGTTGCGCCTACTCTGCGTAGCGCACCATGAAGATCGGTTTTGCTCAGCTCAATCCGACGGTTGGGGATCTGAGTGGAAATTTTGAGCTGATCGCGGGTGCTTACGATCGCCTCGCCAACGCTGGGGCCGAACTGGTCCTGACCCCAGAGCTTGCCATCCCCGGATACCCGCCGCAGGATCTCGTCTTCAAATCACGCTTTGTTCCCCAGAACCTTGAGGTCCTCAAACGCCTTCACGCGCGCGTGGGAACCGCTGCCCTGCTCGTCGGCTTTGTCGATCGGAATGAAGGCCGCGGCAAGCCGTTTCACAATGCCGCCGCCCTGCTTGAATCGGGTAAGCCGATGCGCACGACGCACAAATCGCTCCTGCCCACTTACGATGTCTTCGATGAAGACCGATATTTTGAACCGGCCTGCCGGGTGGAACCATTTGACCTGTGGGGGAAAAAACTCGGCGTCACGATTTGCGAAGATATCTGGACGGAACATTATCTCCCCCGTCCGCTTTACGACGTCGAACCGGTGCGAGGGCTGATCGAGCAGGGCGCCGAGATCATTGTTAATCTGAGCGCGTCGCCGTTTAGTTTGCACAAACCGGCGATTCGACATGAAATGGTCGGAGCGTTGGCGCGCTCTTATCAACGCCCCATTTGCTACTGCAACGCAGTGGGCGGGAACGACCAGCTGGTCTTCGACGGAAATTCGATCGCTGTGAACGCTTCAGGTAGTTTGATCGCGCGGTTGCCCGGTTTCCGTGAAGACGAAGCGGTTATCGACACAGAGGTCGCCCGCGTAATTGAATTTCGCGAGGGTAGCACGCCAGCGGATCTTTTCGCCGCGCTCTCGTTGGGCGTGCGCGATTACTTGCGGAAGTGCAACTTCAACTCCGCCGTGCTCGGCTTGAGCGGCGGCATCGATTCCGCGGTCGTCGCCGTCATTGCCGCCGACGCGCTTGGAGCGGAAAATGTGGTGGGTGTTTCCATGCCTAGCCCGTACTCATCGCCCGGGAGCATCGACGATGCACGCGACCTCGCTCACAATCTCGGCATCAAATATCTGGAGATTTCTATCACGAACGCGTTTGCGGCTTTCAAGGCGCAGTTCGAAGAAATCTTCGCGGGACGGCCTGAAGACACGACCGAAGAAAACATGCAGCCGCGCTTGCGCGCTATGACGTTGATGGCGCTCTCAAACAAGTTCGGCCATTTACTTTTGACCACGGGAAACAAAAGCGAGCTGGCGGTCGGCTATTGCACGATCTACGGCGACATGGCGGGGGGACTCGCGGTCATCAGCGATGTGCCGAAAACGATGGTCTACGAGTTGGCGCGTTGGATCAACTCCGACTATGCGCCGCGAAAGGGTCGGAAGAGTGGAATCATTCCGAAATCGACAATCGACAAGGCGCCAAGCGCGGAGTTGAAGCCAAATCAGGTCGATCAAGATACCCTGCCGCCCTACGACATTCTCGACGAAATTCTGCGGCTCTATGTCGAGGAAAACCTGAGCGCGCGCGACATCATCGCGCACGGATTTGATGAGAAGACTGTGCGCTGGGTCCAGAGACGCGTCGATCTAAATGAGTACAAACGCGAGCAGGCCGCGCCCGGCTTGAAAGTGACCAGCCGCGCTTTTGGCGTGGGCCGTCGCATGCCGATCGCGCAAAAATATGTCGATTGACCGATCCAGATAAATTGGTCGGGAGATCTACCGGACAAGGAGCCCGATCACTCGCTTTGTTCGAGGCGACTGAGTGACCGGTCGCCCCTAGCCCCCCTTTCCGGGCGACGCCGATCGCGCGAGGCTGGGTTCCAAGAATTGTACCAAAATCGAATTTGCCACGCGGCGCGACCGTGAATGCGCGAGTTTCAAAATCGTTCCAGCAACACGACGGGCGGCGCTGTCAATTTTTGATTTGATCAGTTGCTGGACGGCTATGAATGATCCAGCGGACTTTTCACGCCAATCACACTATCACGCTCGACGAGATTCTAAAGACGATCGATGGCCTTTTGGGCCAGGGCCTTCGATTTGTCGAGCTTGGCCTCTTCGTTGTCGTGTCCGCCGATGCTGAGACGGATAAAAACATCCTTCTTTAGGACATAGATTGCGCCGCCTGCTGGGTTCGGACTCCAGAAGGCATCATCTCCGATCCCATCAATTTTTTTTGGTGGAATAAATGCTTTTTCTTCGCCCTCGCGGCGGGCCTGCTCGCGGAGCCTTGTCCTTTCCTCTTTATCGCTATTGCTCTTTTTTTCCTCGTCAGTAAGGCGCCCAAAGGTTTCGTTCCAAAAATCCTGCACGCTGCGCTTACCAGACGAAGCTAGGTCACGCTGTGTCACAGCCAGGCTAACGGACTTGCTAAAATCCTCGGCAGTGTAGAAACACTGTGAGACGCGAAATCCTGCATCTGAACGCACGCTGCTCTTCGTTTCTTTGATGGGCGATCTTTGGACAGCTTCGATTTCCTGCTTGGCAATCAGTCCGCAAACATCGAGTTCAGCCTGATTTGATTCCTGGTTGGCACTCGACCCCCAATGACTCGCTTCATGTTTCTTGCACCCTGCGCAAGCCGCAATCAACGAACAGGACAGAAAAACTAAGACATACCAGCGCATAACAATAGCGACGGTGTAATCAACGTGCGAGCAGAGCGCCAGGTTACATCGCGGTATCAGTAAATGCGAAGCCTTGTTTTTTTCGATGAGGTTAACAACTAGACGATTAATTGGAATGACGGCTTTTTCGTGGTCCTCGGCCGCAATAGTTCCATCATCGCAGACCGAAAGCATGTCAGGCCTTACCTTACATAAAGGGTATGCGTGTGGGGCATACATCCACTCATCAGGTAACTACCGAATGACAAGTGAACGAAAACCCACTTATGAAAAAGACCTCCTCACCTCTCGGGTCCGGACGCGCCGCACTCGGCGCACTTTTATTAATTTGCGGTCTCGGCTTGCTTTGCACGATCTCGCTGGTCGACACCTTAGCTACTCCAACTCCGTCTACGGGTACTGTCGGTCCGAGCCCGGGCGGACCATCTGTGACCTGGCAGCAAGGTTCGCCAACCACCGCCGGAGGCAACGTTAACACGGAAGCGTCATGTGTTGAAAACGTCACCTGCGAAACCTTCACCCTTACCATTTCCGGTACGCAATCTAATTGGGTTGGGCAGCGGGTGCAGGTTCAACTGAACTGGCAAAGCAGTGCAAATGAGTATGACATTTACATTCACCAAGGCGCGAACACTAATAACAGCGGCACGGGCGCTAACAGCGGTCCTTTGGTAACCTCCGGAACGAATGGCCCCGGCCTAACCAATCAAACGGCCTTCATTGACGTCGCACAATGGGGCACTGGCATTTTCACAGTTCACGTTGTTTATGACACTACCCCAGTACTGACCGATGCGTATCACGGAATAGCAACCGCGGTTTCAGAAACGCCAGCCGCTCCGCCGGCAGCTCCGCAGGACACAGGCCCCAAAATCGGTTATGAAAACTTTGAAGCCCCAGGAATCCTCACACCGGGAACGGGAACAAGCTCGGGCGCGTTCACGGTGGAATACATGGGACGCGGCGCGGGCGAACCCTCGATCGGAGTAAACTGGAACTCCACGTCCAATTCGGTCGGCGGCATGACTAACTTCCAGTCGGATCTCGAAACGGAATTTGTGTCGTGGGATGAGTCCTGCTCACGTACCATTCCAAAAGCGACGTGGATAAATCGTCGTGCCCCGACATCGTTACTCATTGATTCCGATCCGATTGGCTTTACAGATCGACAAAGAGGTCGGGCGTTTGCGGCGGAGCTGACGCTCTTGTCACCGGATACTTGCAAGACTTCGTACACTGACAATGACGGGATCACGTGGATACCCAGCCAGGGAAGTGGCCTCGCGTCGGCCGTGGACCATGAGACTATCGGCGGCGGACCCTATCATTCACCGCTCAACCTTAACCCGCCCTTGCCAGCCTATCCGCACGCGGTTTACTATTGCTCGCAAGACATCGCGGCTGCCCTGTGCTCCAGAAGCGATGACGGTGGTTTAACGTTTGGTCCTTCGGTTCCGATCTATAACCTAACGGCATGCGGCGGACTACATGGGCACGTCAAGGTTGGTCCTGATGGGACGGTCTACGTACCGAACCGGGGATGCGGTGCCGACGCCGCTGTTGTCGTATCGGAAGATAATGGCTCGACTTGGGCAGTTCGCCAGGTTCAAAGCAGTTCGGTGACGAATACCGCTACAACAGATGACCCGGCTGTAGCAATTGATAACAACGGAACTGTTTACTATTTGGGTGCCATGAATGGCACAGCCGCGATGGTGGCCACGTCCACTGACCACGGGCAGACCTGGTCCAACATCTATGATGTCGGAGCTGTTTATGGTTTAAAGAATATCGCGTTTCCAGCAGCGGTAGCTGGTGACGGCGGCCGGGCGGCAGTGGCCTTTTACGGGACAGTCACTGCAACCGGTGATTCCAACGCAGACGGCTTTACAGGCGTCTGGCATGTTTACGTCGCGCACACGTTCGACGGCGGCGCGCATTGGAC
>JBAQJG010000328.1:0-15177 GCA_049300145.1 Chthoniobacterales bacterium
CACGTCGATCACGGCAAAACGTCGCTGCTCGACGCGATCCGAAAGACTCGGGTCACGGCCAGCGAAGCGGGGGGAATCACCCAACACATCGGCGCCTACAGCGTCGATTACAAAGGAACGAAAATCACTTTCATCGATACTCCCGGCCATGCGGCCTTTACCGCGATGCGCGCCCGCGGCGCCAACGTCACCGACATCGTCGTCCTCGTGGTCGCCGCAGACGATGGCCTGATGCCACAGACACTCGAAGCAATCAGTCACGCCAAAGCGGCGCCGCACGTGAAGATCATGGTCGCGATTAACAAGGTTGATTTGCCTTCGGCCAATATCGACCGGGTCAAGAAGCAATTGCAGGAACAAGATCTCGCGCCCGAAGATTGGGGCGGCGAAACGATCGTCTGCCCGGTCTCCGCCACCAAGGGCATTGGTATCGATCACTTGCTGGAAATGATGGCATTGCAGGCGGAGGTAATGGAACTCAAAGCATCACCCACCGCCACGCCGCGCGGCACCGTGATTGAGGCGCAAGTGGAAGCCGGCCGCGGCCCAACCGCGACGGTTATTGTGCAAATGGGGACCTTGAAAATCGGTGACGCATTTATTTGCGGCAATTACAGCGGTAAAGTGAAATCGCTTCTTGACGATCGCGGCGAGCCGATCAAGCAGGCCGGGCCATCGACGCCGGTAAAAGTGCTTGGATTCACCGGTCTGCCTAACGCCGGCGACGAATTTTTGGTCATGGAATCGGAGCGCTCGGCGAAAACTTTGAGCGAGGAACGTTTGCAGACGAAACGCGCGGACAAATTGACCGTGCCGCAACGCGCCACGCTCGAGAGTTTGCTCGACGCGACCGAGGGAAAAAAAATTCTGCGCATCGTTTTGAAATGCGACGCCCAGGGCTCGGTCGAAGCGCTGGTGGGCGCGTTGAAACAAATCGAGAGCAAAAAAGTCGATCTCGAAATCATTCACTCCGCGGTAGGACCGATCTCGGAATCGGACATTCTGCTGGCGAGCGCATCAAATGCCGTCGTGATCGGCTTCAACATCAAGGTCGAGAGCATGGCGGTTTCGGCGGCAAGGCGCGAAGGCGTCCAGGTCAAGCTTTACAGCATCATTTACGAATTGATCGACCAGATCAAAGAAGCGATGGCCGGCCTGCTCGAACCCGAACATCGGGAAACGGTCATCGGTCACGCGGAAGTGAAACAGGTTTTCCAACTGAGCAGAGGCATCGTTGCCGGTTGTCTGGTTACCGATGGTCGCGTCGCCCGCGTCGCCCGCGCTCGCGTGCTGCGGAAACGCCAGCCGGTTTACGACGGCGGGATTTCGACGCTGCGCCGATTTCAGGACGACGTGAAGGAAGTGCGTTCCGGTCTGGAATGCGGCATCAAGCTTGGCGACTTCAACGAATATCAAGTAGGCGACATCATCGAGTGCTATCAACTCGAGCAGGTCGCGCAGAAACTCTAAACCGAAGGAGTGCTGGAGTAATGACTGATGGCGACTCCGTTACTCTATTAATTGGCCCGTGAAACATCGACAATTACGCGTCAACGCACTCTTGAAACGCGAGCTCAGCAACAGTATCGCGCGCGAAGTGACTTTCGAGAGCGCACTGGTCAGCATCAACCATGTCAATGTCACATCCGACTTAAAAAATGCGCATGTCTTTGTCAGTGTTCTTGGACCGGCCGACGGCGCGAGCGTCATTAATAAACTGGAGGCGCATCGTCCGGCATTGCAAGCTGAGCTGTCGCGCCGCGTCGTTTTGAAATACACTCCGCATCTTGTTTTTCATCTCGACGATTCCATCCAACGCGGGGCTCGCGTGATCGAGATTTTGCAAGAGATCGAAACGCCCCGCACCAAACACGAGTGAGAGCGGCCAGATCCACGTTCGAGGAAATCGGCCGGGCATTCCGCGAGCATCAGCGTTTCGCCATCTTGAGTCACGTGCGGCCCGACGGCGACGCGCTCGGCAGCCAGCTCGCTCTTGCTCTTTCGCTCAAGCAACTCGGAAAAAACGTTCGCGTCTGGAATGAAGACGGAATGCTCGAGAAATATTCCTTTCTTGCGCACGCGCAATTATTAACCAAACCACCCTCCGGCGCGGAAGACGTCGATGTTGCCATCGCACTCGACACAGCAATTCAAAATCGGCTGGGAACCGCCTTCCAGGCCATTCGTTCGGCGAAAATTTGGATCAACATTGATCACCACCCGAGCAATCCAGGCTATGGCGACCTCGTTTATGTCGATCCAGCCGCGCCGGCGACCGGACAAATTCTTTTCGAGCTGATCAAAAGCGAGCGATTGCCGTTCGATGGCGCGATCGCGGAAAAT
Source organism: Chthoniobacterales bacterium (assembly GCA_049300145.1). Lineage (GTDB taxonomy): Bacteria > Verrucomicrobiota > Verrucomicrobiia > Chthoniobacterales > UBA10450 > AV133. The sequence goes on from JBAQJG010000328.1 coordinate 2,344, forward strand.
CTTTACGTCGCGATTTCCACCGACACTGGATCGTTTCAATATCCACACACCAGCGCGCGAACCTTTGAGATCGCGGCGGACCTCGTGCGCGCCGGTGCGGATGTTGGGCGAATTAACCAGCAGGTTTATGAGAACTATCCGCGGCGCCGGGTTGAATTGCTGCGCGAGCTGCTGCGCACCATGCGCTTTGAAGGTGGAGGTCGCATCGCAAGTTTTAGCCTGAGTTTAAAAACCGCGGCCGAGCTCGGCGTTCTTCCCGAAGACAATGAAGGCTTAATCGATCATCTCCGCGCCGTCCGCGGAGTTATTGTCGCTGTCTTTTTTGAAGAACTGCCCGACGGCAGAGTGCGTGTGAGCATGCGTTCGAAGAGCGAAAAGACAGATGTGTGCGCGATCTGTCAGAAATTCGGCGGAGGTGGACACACTCTGGCGGCAGGTGCACGCGTGCGCGGTTCTCTTGCGGAAGTCGAACAAAAAATTCTGGGGGCAATTTGTAATGTCGTCGGCTGTGACTCCTGATGGCGTCCTGCTCGTGGACAAAGCCGAGGGCATGACGTCGCACGACGTGGTCGCGCTTATTCGACGTAAGCTGGAGATTAGAAAAGTCGGGCACTGTGGCACCCTCGATCCGATCGCCACCGGTTTGCTCCTACTTACACTCGGGCGGGGAACGAAGATTCAGGATTTGTTGATGAGCGAAGACAAGGAATACGCCGGCACACTCATGCTCGGCGTCACAACCAGCACGCAAGATCGCCAAGGAGAAGTGATCGATCAGCGGCCAGTGCCCCCGCTGGGGACAAGCCAAATCCGCGCCGCCTTTGAAAAATTTCGTGGCGATTTTTATCAAACGCCGCCCATGGTCTCAGCCATCAAACACGGCGGCGTTCCACTTTATAAACTGGCGCGGCAAGGAAAAGTGGTCGAGCGCGAGCCGCGGCTCGTTCACGTTTATCGCTACGCGGTTGATCGGATCGCCCTCCCCGAAATCGATTTCAGCGTTGTTTGCAGCAAAGGCTTCTATGTTCGCACCTATGTCCACGACATCGGTGAGGAACTTGGTTGCGGTGGGCATCTCAAATCGCTGCGGCGCGTGAAATCTGGACGCTTCGATGTCGATCAAGCCATCACTGTGGATAGGATTAGAAGTGGGCCGCGCGAAGAAATTCTTAGCCGGATCCTGACCCTCCCGGATGTTTCACGCATGCGCGGCGCTTAAGTTTGGACCGACAATGGAAATTCTGCGGTCGATCTCCCAGTTGAGCCAATTGCGCGGCCACTTGTTTCTCGCCATCGGCGTTTTCGATGGTGTGCACCGCGGGCATCAAGCCGTCATCTCCACCTCCGCCCGAAATGCGCACTTGGCGGCAGGAACTTCGGTTGTCGTAACGTTCGATCCGCATCCGGCAAAGGTACTTCGGCCATGCGATGCGCCTCATCTGCTCACCGCCACCCAGCACAAGATCGCGCTGATTCGCGCTCTCGGCGCCTCGCATTTATTAATCATCGAGTTTAACCGCGAATTCGCAGCTACCTCTCCGGAGGATTTCGTGCAGCAACTCGTAAAGCACTCGAAACCGCTGCGGGAAATTTGTGTCGGCCATGAATGGTCGTTTGGCAAAGATCGACGCGGAAATCTCGATCTTCTAAAAAAGCTCGGCGGGCGTTTTGATTTCAACGTCGTAGGAATCCCACCCGTGATGATTCAAGGCGCGGTTGTAAGCAGCACTGCAATTCGCCAGGCGGTCGAAGCAGGCAACCTGACCAAGGCGGCGGAAATGCTCGGCCGCGAATACACCATTCTCGGCGCAGTCACGCGGGGCGACCAGCTCGGAAGGAAAATTGGATTTCCGACGGCTAATTTGAGCGCACGCAGCGAACAATTTCCGCCAAATGGAGTTTACCTCGCCGAAGCCTGGTTCGAGGGAGTTTTATATCACGGCGTGGTAAATCTCGGTTATCGACCAACAGTCACTGGCGACAAATCGCAACGCCTTCTCGAAATTCATCTTCTCGATTTCGAGCGCGATATTTATGGCAAAGATCTCGAAGTCCGATTTGTCCGCTATCTTAGACCGGAACGAAAGTTCGACAGCGTGGAAGCGCTCGCCCGGCAGATCGATGTCGATGTCCGGCAGGCCCGCGAACTTTGCCCTGCTTGATTAAATCGTAAGTCGGTACTTGGCCATGCCGATTTTTTTGATCCCGCGAACGTTTTTGCCCGTGCCGTTGAACCAAACGTAAAGATTCGCGCTCGGCGTCCCGAGCTTGTTCGAAAGCTCGCGAATCGTCGCCCCTTTCCGGCCAGCGTCGCGCAAGATCCGAACAATTTTTTCCTTCAACGCGCCGCGCTTGGCGCGCGGCCGAGACTGACGTGTGGACGAAGTGTTTGAAAAAGTCACCCGCGCTTTTCGACGCGACTCGCGAGATGGTTCGCCCAAGCCGCGCTGCAGTCTCATCATCCGGCGATCGATCTCCTGAATTTGCAACATCAACTCCTCTTTCCGCTCGGAAAGCTTGATCATCTTTCGGAGCGTGGCACTCGGGATGTTCGTAAACATTCCTCACTGTCGGTCGCAAGGTCGACAATGCAACTCTAAGATATCTAAGATTGCACTTCTCTAGTCTTAGATATCGCTGCGATAAGTCCCCCGGCCATGACTAAGATTCCGCAACCGAGAGCGACCGCGAAAAGCCACAACATCGGCAACATCGACAACCGTTCGATACTGATGCTGACAAAACGTCCGCCGTCGGAAACAACGTAAGCCAGCACGCTCGCCAGCACTGTTATTCCGAGAAGGATCACCGCGCGCAGAGATTGTCGCTGCGATCGCACGACCGGCAATTTCTGCAGGACGCGGGCCGTGAACCCGTCATCGTCGATGTACGGCGCGGCCTCGCGCAGTTGTCGATCTACCCAATCTTCCCGGTTCTTCTCGTCCATCTTAATCAGGTCCCCAAGCCGCCAGCATTTTCTTCAATTTCTCCCGACCGCGCAACACATTTGTTTTCACCGTCCCAAGCGGGATGTCCAAGACACGCGCCGCTTCATCGTGCGATAAACCGTTTTGGCAGCAAAGCAAAACTGCCGACCTCTCACGCAGCGGCAACGAACTTAGAGCATGCATAAGATCATGTCTTAGACCAGGATCGACAGTCTGCGGATCTGCCTCGGCTTGTAATTGATCTTCATCGATGCCGACCAGCTCTTTTCGGCGGCGCGCGTCTTCCCGGAAACAATTGTAGGCGATCCGATAAAGCCAGGTCGAAAACCGCGCTTCGCCGCGAAAACTGCGGATGTGTTTAAAGGCGCGCACAAAAGTGTCCTGTGCCAGATCGTCGGCGAGGGCGAGGTCAGTGCGGGTAAGTTGGCGCAGCAGACCTCGCACAGCCGATTGATGCCGACGGACCAGTTCGCCAAAAGCGTGCTGGTCATCATCGACAAGAACTCGAGCGATGAGATCCGCATCGGTTAGCTCCACGTCTCGATGCTACTGCGCCGGCGACGGTGGTGGAATGTCCTTCTTTCCCTCCAGTTTCCACACTAGCAGATAACCCACACCGATTAGGAACGGAATAATGCCGAGGCTCCAGGCTCCGCCTTCCCAATCATTGACTGCTCCGAGAAAGAGCATGAGTCCCAAACCGATCATGACGAGGACAACTCCTCGGCGCATGTCGGAGCGTTGGCGTTGCGCGGGCGCGGGCGGCGCGAGCAAAGCTGCCGGCACCGGCTGGCCTTTTTCCACCATCATTCGGATCGTTCGATGCATCATTCGGTTTTTCGAGAAACCGAAATACATGATCACAGCTACAATCAAAACGGGCGCGCCAAAGACTGAGAACATGACAACCGCGATAATTGGGATGGCCTCCCCCGGAATGTCATCATTCGAGTCGCCTCTCTTTTTGCCCGACTCGTTCTCGTCTCCTACTTGGAAATGCAGCCCTTTGTGCCCGAATTTCTTTTCGATCCGCTGCTGAATTCTATCGGACAGGTCGTTTGAAGTTGTCGGGCTTGCCGTCGGGGTTACCGACGCGGCAGGGGCCGCGGATTGCGCCGAGCTTGCGACGGGTGGCACGGTCGGGCTTTGGCCAAACGCACCCAGGGCGAGCGCGACCGAGCAGATATAGGAAATAAACAGTGTTTTCATAGCTATCCTTTGAAGGTGAGATACATTCACGGCCCGATTCGGATTCAAAAAAATTCGAGAATTCTTGGGCCGCGGAGACAATTAAAATGTTGCGCTGCGGAGGGCCGTGGACATTATTGCTTCCCGCTCAAAAACGCGGGTGTAGCTCAGTGGTAGAGCACCTCCTTGCCAAGGAGGACGTCGCGAGTTCGAGCCTCGTCACCCGCTGTTTTTTGCCAATTTGACGCCGGCCTGTGGGATTACTTTGTGAATCGCGCGCACTTCGTTCATCATCTGCTCGTATTCGTCGAACGTGAGTGTCTGCGCGCCGTCCGAAAGCGCTTGCTCAGGTCGCGCATGCACTTCGACCATTAGACCATCGGCCCCAACAGCCGCACCGGCGCGCGCCAGTGGCGCCACCATGTAACTTCGGCCCGTTCCGTGCGCGGCATCGACAATTACCGGCAGATGTGAGATTCGCCGCACCGCCGGAATTGCCGCCAGGTCGAGGGTGTTGCGCGCGTGCTGCGCGAAGGTGCGCACGCCACGTTCGCAAAGCACGATCTGATAATTGCCTTCCGTCATCACGTATTCGGCCGCGAGCAGCCATTCCTCGAGGGTCGCGGCCATCCCGCGCTTCAATAGAACCGGCAATCGCGAGCGTCCCGCACGGCGCAGCAAAGTAAAATTCTGCATGTTGCGCGAACCGATTTGAATCATGTCAGCGTACCTTTCGACCAGATCGACAGTCGATTCATCCAACGCTTCGGTCACGACTTTAAGTCCGAATTTTTCGCGAACGTTAGCGAGAATCTTCAGTCCTTCTTCACCTAGTCCAGCAAATGTATAAGGTGAAGTGCGGGGTTTGAACGCGCCGCCACGGAAAAACTTCGCGCCGCTGCGCTGCACGATTTCGGCAACAGAAAAAGCCTGCTCGCGACTTTCGATCGCGCACGGTCCAGCGATAATCGCAAGCGATCCGTCGCCGATTTTGGCGCCACCAACGTCGACAATTGTTCGCTCCGGCCGCAGATGGAGCGCGGTCAATTTGTACGGCTTGGTCACATGCACCGCCTCGGCCACGCCCGGCAGATTCTCGAAATGACCGGTGTCCACCCTGCCGGGATTGCCGGTGACGCCGATCGCCGTGCGCGTGACACCCGGCATCGGATGCGCGCGAAATCCGAGAGACTCGACCACGCGCACAACGCTGTCGATTTCGCGTTGCGTCGCGCCGGCGGTCATTACGATGAGCATGTTATCTCTAAATTAACTTCAACGAGGATGGTTTCAGTTGTCGCCGACTTTTTTGCAGATGTCGATCTTATGCTTCGGCCGCTATTTGTCGAACCAGGCGCGAAGGGCTCTTCGCGACGGAATTTGTGAGAGAGGAAATGCGCCGCAGAATCGGCTTGTCCCCCGACAGGTCCAGGCGGTAGCTTCTCAAGCTATGAAAATGAAATTACTCACTCTCTCGTCGTTCGGCGCGCTCGCTGTGCTTTTCTGTTTTGCCGACTTGGTTCGAGCTGCCGATCAACCCAAAGATAAGACGCCCTGGAAAATTACGGGGCAACTCGAGGAAGCCTGTTCTTGCGACGCGGCTTGCCCATGTTGGTTCGATTCCAAACCGACCAAGATGACCTGCGGCGGCGGCCAGGTGCTCTTCATTGAAAAAGGGAATTACGGAAAAGTGAAGCTCGACGGGCTGGCGATGGCGAACATGGGACAGAGCCCGGAAGGCCAAACGATGATGAGCTCATTCGGTAATTGGAATTTTTCCTACAATTACATCGATGAAAAGGCGACTCCCGAACAGCGGAAAGCCTTGGAAGCGATCGCGGCCAAGATTCTTCCGGGAACCGCTTCAAAGAAAACCGAGACCCGTTATGTGGCGATCTCGCGAAAGATCGAAGGCAAAGACCACGAAATCACTCTCGGCCAATACGGCAAGTTCCGCGGTCATTTGCTGGAAGGCGGCCTCGGCAATTCGCCGAAAATCGTCAATCCTCCCGGTGCCGATCCCGTTCATCACGAATACCAACAAGGCCGGACCGTGAAGCTGGCTTATAACGACGCCGACCAAAATTGGGCATTCGAAAACTCGAATTACATGCACGGAACTTTCACCGTCGATAACATCCAGTACGAGAAATATTCCGCCGGTCTCGCGCAAAAGATGGCGAAGATGAAGGAACAGGACGCCGAGAAAAAGTAAGATCGCCCGCGCAAGAGTCCGTTTCCGCGAGACGCCGAAACCAGGTCGCTGCGTCGACCGCTCTCCCAAAACGCATTTGACGCGAGAGAAGAGCGGCGGCTAGGTTCCAGTACCGTTCAGCGGCTTCGGTTTTTCTGCATCGACGCGGTTTAATCTTAAGCCGCCCGACAAAATCATGCAGGCCGAAGAACTTTCCTATGCCATTGTCACGCCGTATTCGATGCGCAAATCGCGCACCGGCGGGATCATCGCGCGGCTGATCTCCCGCACGGGTCTTGATCTGGTGGGGGCGCGCATGTTCGCGCCGAGCGCGACATTGGCGAGCCGCTACGCAGAAACGATCGTGACCGAAAGCGATGCGCGTCATCGCGCAACGCAGGAACTGATCCGCGAGTATGTGCTGGAAAATTTCACCGGCAACATTAGCGGCCAGCGGCCGCGCGTGTTGTTTTTGGTTTTTCGTGGTCCCGATGCCGTGGAAAAGATTCACCGCACCGTCGGACATATCGTGCACGAGCGAACGAGCGGCGAAACGATTCGCGACACGTTTGGCGATTACATCACCGACGGCTCCGGCAAAGTGACTTACTTTGAGCCAGGGGTGCTGGCGGCGTTCGAGGCAAAAGCGGTTGAGCGCGATTTGAAACTCTGGGCCGAATTTTCCGATGTCGACGGTGGACTTCTCGATCGGGTCATCACTTTCCCGAAGACCGCAAAGATCGAGAAGACGCTCGTGCTGATTAAGCCCGATAATTTCAAATTTCCAAACTTGCGGCCGGGTGGAGTCATCGAAGTTTTTTCGCGTTCCGGCCTCTACATCATCGGCTTCAAGGTTCATCGCATGAGTGTGGCGCAGGCAGAGGAGTTCTACGGACCCGTGCTGCCGGTTCTCGAGGAGAAACTGGGCCAGGTTAGCGGTCGCGATAACTGGGAGAGCATCGTCGAATTCATGGCCGGCATGAGACCGAGCGAATGTTCGCCCGATAAACGGAACGCGCCCGGCACCGAAAAATGCATCGCCATCGTTTATCAAGGCGAAGAGGCAGTCCGTAAAATCCGCGAGGTGCTCGGCCCGACTGATCCGGCTAAGGCCCCGCCGGGCTCAATTCGAAAGGAATTTGGACAGACCATCATGATCAACGCCGCGCACGCTTCCGATTCGGTGGACAATGCCGAGCGCGAGATGGCGATCGTCCAGGTGAGCGAGAACAATTTCAAACCTTTGATTGAAAACTTCTACCGTCGCCAATAGTGTGCGCCCTTAAATTTTGCAAACTGATACCTTCAACATGGAAATTTCCGCGCGCGCCGCTCAATTGACTCCTTCCCTTACGCTCTCGATCGACAGCAAAGCGAAAGCGATGAAAGCCGAGGGAATCGATGTCTGCGGTTTCGGCGCGGGCGAACCTGATTTCGATACGCCTGAGCACATCAAAGCAGCCACGATCGCGGCGCTGGAAGCCGGCTTTACGAAATATACGCCAAGCTCGGGCATTCCGGAGCTGCGGCAGGCGATTGCCGAAAAACTAGCGGCCGACAACCAGCTCAATTATCGCGCCACCCAGATCGTAGTGAGCAACGGCGCGAAGCATGCGTGTTACAACGCGGTGCTCGCTACCTGTCAGCCGGGCGACGAAGTCGTGATTCCGGCGCCGTATTGGGTCAGTTATCCCGACATGGTGAAGCTGGCTGGCGCGGAACCGGTGATTGTGCCGACGACGGAGCGCAACGCCTGGAAAATGCGCGCGGTCGATTTTGAAAACGCGATGACGCCGCGCACGAAGATGTTGATCCTGAACAGTCCGTGCAATCCAACCGGCTCGGTTTACACGCGCGAGGAATTGCAGGCGATCGTCGATGTCGCCGCCGAGGAAGACATTTACATTTTATCGGACGAAATTTACGAGAAACTCGTTTACGACGAAGCGGTGCACGTGAGCGTCGCCTCGCTTTCCAAGGAGGCGTACGATCTCACCATCACAGTTAACGGTTTCAGCAAATCGTACGCGATGACCGGCTGGCGTCTTGGTTATCTAGCTGCGCCGGAAGCGGTGGCGAAAGCGGTGGATTCGATTCAAAGCCACACCACGTCGAATCCTTCCTCCTTCTCGCAATATGGGGCGCTCGCCGCCTTGAAAGGCGACCAACAACCGCTCGCCGACATGCGCGAAGAGTTCGATATGCGGCGCAATTATATGTTCGATCGCGTCTCGAAGATTCCAAATGTGACCGCGGTCAGGCCGCAGGGCGCGTTTTACGTGCTCGTGAACATTAGCCAGCTCGGGCTGACTTCGCAGAACTTTGCCGATCGCCTGCTGAGCAAAGCAAGTGTCGCCGTTATTCCCGGCGCTGCTTTCGGCGACGATCGCACTATCCGGCTCAGTTATGCCACAAGCATCGACGTCATCAAAAAAGGGTTGGATCGCTTCCAGGATTTTTGCAGGACGCTCTGACGATTGCGGATCGCCGACTGAGGATTGCGGATAGGCCCAGCGCGCAATCGTAATCTCTCCGCAATCCGCAATGGTTTCTGGTTTTCTCGCGCTCGTGCTCCACGCGCATCTGCCGTTCGTTCGGCACCCCGAGCACGAACATTTTCTCGAAGAAGATTGGTTGTTCGAGGCGATCACCGAAACGTACATTCCGTTGCTGGCCATGATGCAGCGGTTAGTGAGCGACGCTGTCCCGGTCAAGCTTACCATGTCGATTACGCCGACGCTTTGCGCGATGCTGCAAGACGAGCTTTTGCGCGAACGTTACGTGCGACATGTCGATCTTTTGCTCGATCTCGCAGCGCGCGAAATCCAGCGCAGCCGGAATCAACCGCAACTTCACAAGCTCGCCGAATTCTATTTCGAAATGTTCTCGGAAAGCCGACGCCTCTTTGTCGAGCAATGGAAATGCGATCTGCTCAGCGCGTTCCGCGATTTGCGAGAAACCGGCGCGCTCGAAATCATCGCTTGCGCCGCGACCCATGCTCTGCTTCCACTGCATTCGCGCGAAGCAATGCGCGCGCAGATTTTGATCGGACGAGATGCGTATGTCGATGTTTTTGATGTCGATCCAAGTGGTTTTTGGCTGCCCGAGTGCGCCTACGCGCCCGGCCTGGAATCAATTCTGCAAGAAGCCAACCTGCGTTGGTTCATCCTCGATGCGCACGGTTTGATTTACGCAAAGCCACGGCCAGCGCGCGCGATTTACGCTCCGTGTTACACGCTGGCGGGACCGGCCATTTTCGCGCGCGACCGCCATTCGAGCCGGCAGGTTTGGAGTGCGCAGGAAGGTTATCCAGGCGATCCAGCCTACCGGGAATTCTATCGCGATATCGGCTTCGATCTTCCGATGGAACATCTCGGGCCAGTCGCGCGCGGAGTCAGGAAATTCTCCGGCATAAAATATCATCGCGTCACCGGACAGAACGTTGAAAAAGATCTCTACGATCGCGAGGCAGCGGAAAAAGCCGCCGACGGGCACGCCGCTCATTTTCTTGAACAACGACGAGGGCAACTTCGGGCTCTTGGGGCGCTCGACTTCGATCCAATCGTTGTCATTCCATTTGACGCGGAATTGTTTGGGCATTGGTGGTTCGAAGGTTTGCGCTTCCTCGAGCTTTTCATTCGCAAGGCGGCGACCGAAGATTTTCAGTTCACGACGCCAAGCGAATTTCTCGCCGACCATCCAACGCAACAAACGATCGAACCTGCGACATCGACTTGGGGCGATAAAGGCCATCTCGAGGTCTGGCTGAGCCCGAGCAACTCATGGATTTATCCGCACCTGCACGCCGCCGCCCGTCGCATGACTGAAGTCGCGCGGACACATGTAAACAATGCGATGCCTTTCGCGGATAGGGTTCTAAAACAACTCGCGCGCGAACTTTTGCTCGCCCAATCGAGCGACTGGGCGTTTCTGATGAAGACGGAAACGGCAAAGGAGTACGCCACGAAGCGAACCATGGATCACCTTGTTCGTTTCAATCAGTTGCACGATCAATTTGCGGCGAACCATGTCGATGAAAAATTTCTGCGCGACTGCGAATGGCGCGACAACCTTTTCCCGAACGTGAATTGGCGCTATTACTGTGGCGGCGGTCTGTGACCGCCTCTGAAATAATGCGACGCTCACAGACTGCCGCTGCAATGACGAAGAAAGTTAATGCCGCAATCTTGATCGGCTTCGCATTGGTCTCCGGCGCAATCGCGCAGGAATCACTGAGCTCGAATGCCTCGCCTACTGCATCGCCAATTTCAAGCGCGACGCCGTCGCCAAGTCCGGCGCCCTCGCCAAGCGTGAGCGCATCACCTGCGCGCGGCGGGCGCATTAGTTTCCTCCCGCCGCCGCTCGAAGGCACGATCAGCCTCGGCGTTTATGACGAGAATAGAAAGCTGGTGCGCGTGCTGATGCAGGAAGCCGAGCCGGATGAATTCACGGTCGGCCCGGACGCGCTCATCGCGAAATGGGATGGCAAGAATAATAACCAACAAGATTTACCTGCCGGAAAATATCATGCCCGCGGCTATTTGGTTGGTCGCCTGAAGGTGGAGGACAAGGGACGCGCGGCGGGCCTGTCGCCTAATTCAAGCGCGACGGATCACGTTCAGGTGAAGCTCGTCTCAAATCCGTTGGCGAAAGACGCGCGGCTGGTTGTCGATCTTGCCGTCGGCTTTGATGAAGAGAAGATCTTTCTCAAGACGACGGATGATTTACCGCTCTTTACTGTCATCGAGGCGCCGCAGATGGTGAGTGCATCCATCACTAAGAGCGGGGAGAGATCTGTCGATATCTGGGCTTCCAATGGCACGGTGGTCGAGCAGGTTCGCGTGTCAAACATCGACAAGATGATGGCGTTCGATTGTGGCGAGATTGAATTGAAGTGAACAGAACGCCTTGCTGTAGCCGTCGCGCTATAGCGACGCGATCCGCATGACGCCATGGCAAATCAGCGTCGCGCTTGCCGGGGTGAGCGTCTGCAGACGCAAGCGGCACTAGTCATCGCGTCATATCTTTGTTAGTTAGGGCAGGATGTCTTCCACGCCCGAGTTTCAACATACGCTAGGCAAAGCCGCGGGATTTAGCGGCACCTCGTTGCACACAGGAGAAAAGGTCACGCTCAAGTTGCAGCCGGCGCCGGTCGATCACGGGATCAAGTTCAAACGCAAAGATTTGCAGGATGAGCCGACGATTGACGCGAAGATCGACAATCTTAAAACGGTCGAGCGCGCCACCACCATCGGCGAAGGATCGGTGCGCGTGCACACGGTCGAACACGTCCTGGCCGCGCTTTTCGCGATGGGCGTAGACAACGCGATCGTGGAGATGGACGCAAACGAACCGCCCATCGGCGACGGCAGCGCGCAACCATATGTCGACGTGATCAACCGCGCCGGCGTGGCGGCGCAGGAAGCGCCGCGAAAACTTTTCAACGTACGCGAATCGATGCACGTAGAAGCAAAAACGGGCGCGCTGCTTGTTTTGCTACCCGACGAAACGTTTCGCATCTCGTGCACGCAAGCCGGGCCGAACAATCGTTTCACTCAGTTTTTGTCGATGGAAGTGACGCCGGCAATTTTTGAACGCGAAATCGCGCCAGCGCGCACGTTCGTTTATTACGAAGAGGTCCAATCGCTCATGGATAAAAATTTGATCAAGGGCGGCAGTCTGGAAAACGCGATTGTTGTCCGGGGCGATGCAGTTTTAAGCAAAGAGCCGCTTCGTTTCGCAGATGAATTCGTTAGGCACAAAATCCTCGATATCATTGGCGATCTCGCGCTCGCCGGTCATCGCATTCGCGGTCATGTCGTCGCGGTCAAGCCCGGTCATGGCGCGAATGCGGAGCTGGCCCGGGCGGTGGCACGCGAACAGACGCGACGCGATGCGATGTCTGTTCCGCGCACGCTTCCGACCGGCGACGGCGGGTTTGATACGGACGAGGTGATGCAAATTTTGCCGCATCGTTATCCGTTCCTGATGGTGGACCGGATCGTCGGTTTTGAGGGGGAAACAAAATGCATCGGCATGAAAACCGTGAGCATCAATGAGCCGTTTTTTCAGGGACATTTCCCGGGGCATCCGGTGATGCCGGGAGTGATGCAGGTGGAAGCGATGGCGCAAGTGGCCAGCATATTGTTGTTTAAGCTGGCGAAAACGTCGAGTCGCGTCGGTTATTTCATGAGCGCGGACGAGGTGAAGTTTCGCAAGCCAGTTTTTCCCGGCGACACCATCTTCATTCACGCCGAACTGACGAAAGCGCGCGGCAATCGCCTGGCCAAGGCAAGGTGCCATTGCCTGGTGAATGACGCGGTCGTCTCCGAAGGCGAATTAATGTTCACGTTTCTCGATAAATGAGCGACGTGCAGATTCATCCGAGCACGCTTGTGGATCCGAGCGCTGAGATTGGGGCGGGCACAATTATCGGGCCCTATTGCGTGATCGCGCCCGAAGTGATGCTGGGAGAGAACTGCTGGCTGCAACATCACGTCACCC
>JBAQJG010000329.1:0-6622 GCA_049300145.1 Chthoniobacterales bacterium
CAAGGATTCCGAGGTGTGCGTGTCGCGTTAAACAACAACTCCTTCGGCTTCGGCGGCCGCAACGCCGCGCTCGTTTTTCTCTCCGCTAAACACGCAAAAGGACGCCAAGGAAAATGACGAATGTCGAATCACGAAGAAATGACGAAATCCGAATGACGCAAAGAAACACGCGCTCTTTCGTCATTTCCGCTGACAGACGGCGGACAACACACAAGCGGGACGTTTGCACTACATCGTCCTAGCTCTACGGATTGTTGAGGACCCGCGCCCGGCTACAGAAAACGGCGCCAAGCCACTATTGCAGCGCGTAAGCTTCCACCAAGGCGATACCTGTCGTCCCGCCAGAGCCGCGGACAATCGCGGTGTAGCTCCCTGGCTGTAATCTCATAAGGATGGCGGCGTCGCGATCATCGCCCGGCGCCAAGCCGGTTGCTTCAATCTGCGCTTGTTGATTGCTCTTCCAACTGTCGTTTGACGCGATGAGTGTCCCATTAACGTCGTGCAACTCCAGGGTTGGATCGGCCAGCGCATTGGCCACGCCAGCTGAAGTAAGATCAGGACCGATTCCGCGGAAGAGCACCTCCTGGGTAGCGAGACCATTTACGATGATGCCGCCGATCAGCACATTATCACCGGCGCCGACGGAGCCGCGCGCCGAAAGATTTGCAACTGTCGATGTCGGCGGCTGTGAGAGATCGTACATCTCGACCAGACCAATCCCGGTCGTGTTGTTCGCTCCGCGAACAATTACTGTGTAAGAGTCAGCCGCGAGCGACCGCGCCAATGCCGCTTCGCTCGGATCGGGCGGCGCCAGGCCAGCTCCGCGCACCTGGTTCGCATAGACATCAGTAGCCCAGTTATCGTTGCTGGCAATAAGTACTCCGTTTCTGTCGTGCAATTCCAGCACGGGATTTTGCAATCTTCCCATAACGGGGGTGCCGTTGACTTGCAGCGAGGGGCCGAGTGCCCGCAACACGACTTGTTTCGGGCCGCTGCCGTGGATGATGAATCCAGCGATCAGCACATTATCACCTCTGCCGATCTGAGCCCGCGCCGATATATTCGCCAGACGTGGCGGGTTAAAAAGACCGAATACTCCGACCCGGCCATTTGTAGCCGCGACATAGGCTTTTCCGTTTGCAACCGTGGGCACGCCGAACTTGGTCCCCGCGCCAAAGTGGTCGCGTGAATTGGGCGCCTGGTCGCTATTGTAAAGTTCGCGCGCCACATTCGTCGCGTCATACGCATGCAAAACCGCGTTGGTCCCATTTTCAGCCGCCCACACAATGCCGTATGCGGTTCCGTTAGCCGAGATGCTCGGTGTAGTCCCTGGAAAAGGGAACGTGTTGGCACTCATCGAGACAGGAGTGCCGTTCATGCGCGCGTTTGTGAAACTGAACGCTCGCAGGGTGTCATGCACGGCTCCGAAGTAGACCTTTCCAGTGAAAAAGGCCGGCGCGCTGAAATTAAACCCCCCCAATGACGCCGGACACTCCTGATAGAGCGTACTGTTCGAAGTGGGATTGAACTTGCCCATGTTGTCGCGGTTTGCGATGTAGATATGCCCATCCTTCCCAGAGCCCACAGCCAGATGACGAATGTGCCCATTGCTGTCAGCCATATCAGGTAGCACGAGCGGCCCGCCCGAACCAAGGTCGCTATCGAACATGCTTTCGTGGACCGTGTTAAACATCGTCCAATAGTCGGCCACTTGCAGAGAATTATTCGCCGGTGACAATTTCACGAAGCAATTTCCGAAATCACCCTGATTCGGAAAGCCGTTTGCATCGAGCGTCGTCTCAAAGCTGCCGTTACCTAACATGGCGTAAAGGAAGCCATTTGAATCAACGGCTGGCGCCACGCCCGATTCCCAGATTCCACCTTGGACTCCATTGTGCGTCAGATTTAGCACGCGAACCTGGGCAAGAGTGTGCTCATCGTATCCGATTACCCAACTCGTATAAGGACGGCAATCATGGCGCGATGCCCAGGTGGTGTAAACCACGCCGTTGCTCAGAACCAGGCCCGCCCGCTCGTAATATTGGCTGGGAACGAAAACGACGTTGCCATTGGCGCTGTTGTCACCTGTCCCGGGATATGTGGCGATGATCTCTACCGGCCCGCCAAATGCCTCCGTGCCTGTGGTGAGATTGAGGGCGTGCAACCGCTGAAAATAATTTCCCGCGGCATCCTTGCTCATTGTCACAACGTAGATCGCCCCGTAGGGCCCGCTCCTGCGATCGATCACCGGCGTGGCGGTGATGCCCACTTCCGGAGTGATCGGATCGCACTGGTCCGTATCCGCAGGTGTTTCGCCAGGCGGGAGCAGCGATACATGCCAAAGCAAGAAGCCGGTATCAGCGTCAATTGCATAGACACTGTCATGTTCGGTAACGACAAACAAAACGTTGTACACGCTAAAGCCGGGGATCTCTAATCCGGTGACGATCAGCGGCTGCGCATAAATTTGCCCATCCACAGGGGCGACGAAAAGTTTCCCGAAATCGGAGGGGTTTACATTGCCAGGCCTGAGAATGATCTCGTGTGGATTTTGGCCGGTGCGAGCCAGATCATTATGCGAAGTCAACACGTCCGTTGCAGCGAATGCCGGGGTCAGCACGAATAAGAGAGCCGCCGCAACCACTTCTGCGGCGAGAACACAGGACGGATATCTAAAGTGGTGAAACATGCCGCAGTTTTTCACAAAAGTTATAGAAACATGTCAACCAAAAAATGGATGATCCGCTGAACGCGATGAGTGCGCCGTTAACCTTCTAGCTCCAGCATTGGATGGCCAGTACGAATGAAGCGTCGATTTTCCTCGCGACGCGCGTTGCAGCCCGATTCCGAACCGAGGATCGCGATCGTTACCCCTTCTTCCAGATCGCGGCGCACGCGAGTTTCAGGAAAGCGATTGTCGAAGTCCTTTAGGTTTCCGGCAAAGGATTTGATACTGGGCACCCAGTGGCAGACGCGTTAGGCGAGGTTCTAAGGAGCGCAGCCAGCTCAGCCACCTAGGAAAGAAGAACAAGAAATCTGTGTGCATTACTTCGAATCCACCTTCGCGCAACAGATGGCGAGCGGCTGGCGGCGAAAGAGCGATCGCTTCACGGTCAAACGGAATCCGACTCATGACGTAACGGGTGCCGGGATTCCAAGGGTTGTTTTCCCAGAATGCGAACAGGCCACCGGGACACAAGGAAGAATACACCCTTTTCATCGCCGTGAGGCGATCAACCACCGGAATATGGTGGAAGACCCCGTTGCAAAATGCCAGATCGATGCGTTCCGCGGGCTGTTGTTTTGCCAGAGACACAAACTGAACGCGGGGACTGGCATTCAGCCGCTTCGCAACAGCCAGCGATTCAACAGAGATATCTACCGCTAGTAAGGAGTCCGCCATGAGTTTGTTTAACAAAAATGGTATCGAGGAGCCCGTGCCGCAGCCGAAATCCATCACCGTGCGTGGGCGTTCCTTTAAGTGTGAGAGACAACGGGCCAACCAAGCGACTCGACCGCGCGCAAAATAATTTTTGTCTTCTCCCGAAATCGAAATTCCCTGAGCGAGAGCCGCGTCGTATTCTGCAGCATATGTATCAAATTCCGCCTTTGCCTCTGTGGAAGACTGAGTCATAGGCGATGTTTCATCCCCAGGATACTTACAAAAAAACTTGAGAGAATGGTCTGAAATCCCAACGCGGTTAGTGTCGCGCCGGGAATGACCCAACGCATGGTGACGGCGTAATCGAGACGGCCGAAGTGGGCGGACTGCCACTGCAACACGGCTTCGCCCAACAAAATAATGCCCGCCAAAAAAACCAGGGCGCCGATGCCCAGACCGCGTTCCAAATAAATCAGTTTAAAAAAATCGTCGACACGAGGGTCCTTGGGCAGCAAGCCTTCATTGATGGCGAAGGTTTTGGCACAGATAGCGAACAGAACGGATTGATAGCCCATTAGAATCGCGAGGCTGGAAAACAACAGTGTGTGCGCATCAAACGTCACGCCGCCGATGTTCAACCCGGGCAACGCCACGACATAACCAACCAGTCCGAGCAAAGCCAAAACAAAACCGGGTGCAAGAAAGAGCCATCGCGGGCTAAATACGAGAAAGAAGCGGAGCGTACGCCAGCCATCACGAACGGTTCGCAGGTGTGGCGCCTGCGTCCTACGTCCGTCGGGATACAAGGTGATTGGAATCTCAGCAATGCGCGCTCCATGTAGGCTGGCCTTGATGATCATCTCGGTGGCGAATTCCATTCCATCGCACTGAAGGCCCAGTCGATCGTATAATTCCCGTGTGAATCCACGCAAACCGCAATAAACATCGTGAATAGGCGCTTCGAACATATGCCGCGCCATCCGCGAAAATAGAGGGTTGCCAAGCCAGCGGTGCGAAAACGGCATCGCGCCAGGCAAAATTTTCCCGCCGCCACGCGGCAGGCGGCATCCCGTGACCAATTCAAAACCTTCCTGAAGTTTCTTAACGAAGCGGTCCGTCTCTGAAAAATCGTAGCTTCCGTCGGCGTCGCCCATGAGAATCCATTTTCCGGACGCGGCTTGAATGCCTCCCCGCAACGCATTGCCATAGCCTTTTTTCTTCACATATACAACGCGTGCTCCGAGTTTTCCCGCGATTAGCACTGAATCATCTTTGCTGCCATTGTCAGCGACGAGAATCTCGCCGCGCACGCCGGAATGCTGGATCCCCAGCTGCGCCTTCGCGATGCAACCTGCGAGGGTCTCCGCCTCGTTCAAGCAGGGCATCACGATGGTGAGTTCGATTGCATCAGTCATGCTAAGATTTAACCATCGATCCGTATAGTTTCGCAGACCGGTCAAGGCATCACGCTAGAAACATTAATCAGATGCCAGCGGAGACGACGTGGTTGGAAAGCTTCTGCTTGGTTTTAGGCCCATACGGTGACCTCGAGGCTATAGTGTCGTAGAAATTGTTGCGTCGCCGGATCCTAGCCGGCCCAAGGTGCGATGGACAGGGAGAATCGAATCCCTCGGTGACTTCGCGTTAACTTTCTTTTGCAACTTTTCGCGAGAACTGCCGAAAGCCTATTCACGGACACATGACGGATCGTGCCAGCTTCAATAAGCGCCGTGGAAAATACCACTCGGCTGGACTTTCAGCGCGGCAACGCTCGGCGAGCAACTGCCAATGTTCAGGCGATTGGCCGGAAGGTAGCCGCTCTTCGATGAGCGCCAGCAGTTGATAATCGTTCTGAAAACGCGCATCAACGCCGCCCATGGTTTGACGCAACAGATCTTGTCGCCATGCTTGGAGCAACGCCCGCGCGGTATCGCCGCTATAGATTGTGACTTCTAGTAGCTTGAAACGTTGGATGGGCGCCTTGCGACCGTTTAAAACATTTCGATCTGTCACGTAAAAGATGCGCCCCACAGGGGCATCGAGTTGAGTAGCGACTTTGCTAACGTAAGCATCGGGTGCCATGGCATGATCTTCGGATTGGTCGAAGAACTCGGAGTGTTCGAAGAACTGCGACAATGCGAACCGGATGCCCCATCCCGCGACGATCACGTCTTCTTTCTGCATTTGCGTATGCAGAAACGTAGCCACGCGGGCATACGGCCACTGTTTCTTGGCGAGAAACTGCCCGCGTATGTACGGCGTCCAGCACCAAAGAATTATTGCCGCGAGGCCCCAGGCTGCTACAGCGGCGCCTCTCGGCATCCGGACGTGTCTCGCAAGCCAGTCGATGCCCTCTGCCGTTAAGATTAGGAGCAATGGCAGAGAAGAAATTAGATAGCGGCCGCTGCTCGACAGATCAACAGAGACTCCCTGCAAAGACATAAGAATAGGGCCCAGAATGATCGCTCCACACAGCAGAAGAAGCGCCTGCTTTTCTCGCGCAGCCGACCAAATGCCAGCGAGCAGCAACAGAGCGGACAAAGACGCATCGTAACCAATACCCATATACGAGGTAAAGAGCTGCGGAAGATATCCCAGGCTCGTTGGCGGGGTATCGGTCCCCCACTCCCTGCTAACCTTCACGATATCGGGCAGCAGATGCCAGTAAGCCACGCCGACTAATACCGCCGCTCCAGCAAACGGAATCCAAAGAGTCCTAGATTCCCAGAGAAACGTTCGCCCACCGGACCAACCGGCGGAAACGGTTTCGACTGCGAGTAACAGTATGAGGAAAGCAACCGTGTAAACGCCATTCGGGTGCATGAGTAACAGCAGAAGCACCGCAGCGGCACAGCGCACTCCGCTCCACCAGTCGCGCTGCCGATACCAATGAAAAAATTCATTGATTGCCAACAGACTGAACGCCACCACGAGCGAATAGGCGCGAATCATCGGAGCCCAATAGACCAGGTAAGAATTGAACGCAGTTAAACTGGCAGCAATCAGCGCGGTGCGGGTCGAACCCGTAAATTTGAGCGCCAGCGAAGCAGTTAGCGGAATTATTGCAACGGCCCCCGCTAGTGGCAGCAGAGTCAGTCGCCAATCCGTCGCCCCGCAAAGCCAGGCGATCGCTTTTTCCGCCAAAATGAAATAATTCATCGTTAGCCAGGTCTGGAAATGCGTTAAGAGATAGGCGTTGCTCTTTTTAAGAAAGATCAACGTGCCGATCTCGTCCCCAGT
>JBAQJG010000330.1:0-2157 GCA_049300145.1 Chthoniobacterales bacterium
CTGGACGGGTTTCGTCCAGGCCATTCAAAGCAGATACGGTCCTTCGTTTAGGCCCCGCGCCGACGGCGCAGAGTGACAAGCAACGCTCCCAGGCCGCAAGCGAGCAGCGCGGTGGTTGCAGGCTCAGGCACGGCATCAGCACGGATGAGCCAGTTGCCCGGCAAACCATAGAATGCGATAGGCTCGGCGTCGCTCATGTTATTAGGATTTCCCCCGAGGCTTACCCAGGAGCCATTTAAAACTGGGTTGGTTGTATCTTGTGAGGCGGGGAACTGGCCTGGCAGGTGATTGATGACGAAGCCGACGAAGAAATGCGTCGTCGTTACGTGCGTGGGCGCGATGGGGGAGATGAGGAACGTGTCCGTGCCTTGGCTAGTGATCACGCCGGCTGCCGAGGTGAGGATCTGCGCGTCAGTTGGCGAGCCGTCGCCATTGGGGTCATTCCATAGGTACGCCGTGTAAGCCAGACCAATGAGAGTGGGGTCGGGGAAGGCCGGAGTGCCCCAGGCGATATCAATCGAGGTGATGATATTATTGCTCCCGGTAGTGAACGCGTTGAGGCAGAGAAGATTGCCTCCATTAGTCAGGCCGATTGAATTTTCGGACGAGCCGTCGTCGATTTGATATGTGAAATTTGGATCGTGGGACGACACGCCACCA
Source organism: Chthoniobacterales bacterium (assembly GCA_049300145.1). Taxonomy (GTDB): domain Bacteria; phylum Verrucomicrobiota; class Verrucomicrobiia; order Chthoniobacterales; family UBA10450; genus AV133. The sequence continues at coordinate 661 of JBAQJG010000330.1, forward strand.
TTTGCCGTGTGCGGCGCCAGGGAATATGGGGAAGCCTTTACCGCATGCGGGGTGCAAAGTCCGAGAGTGATCGTAGCAGTCGCAGCCGCCGCGAAAGCTCGTTTGATGTGAGAAAACGTTTTCATATATGGCGCGTTTTATAGAGTCCGCGAGAAAAGGTCAAGACAATTTTTTGGAATTCTTTGAGGTCGTTTGTCGGAGTGCGGCGACACGTTTGTCGCCTCGTTCCAAGCATCGGCACATCCGCGCACTCCAAAGGCTCATGACAACCAGCAGCGGCGCTAAACAATGCTATTTTGTTGAATGCCGTTTCAGCTGGAATCGAACTACAAGCCCCGTGGCGACCAGGGACAGGCCATCGCGAAGCTGATCAAGTCCGTCAAGACCGGCAATCGGCACCAGACGTTGCTGGGTGTGACCGGCTCGGGAAAAACGTTTACGATTGCGAACGTCATTCGCGAGCTGGATCGGCCCACGCTCGTCGTCTCGCACAACAAGACGCTGGCCGCGCAGCTTTACTCCGAGTTCAAGCAGTTCTTCCCGCAAAACGCGGTCGAATATTTCGTCAGTTATTTCGACTACTATCAGCCGGAAGCGTACATCCCGCGCTCCGACACCTACATCGAGAAAGACTCGTCGATCAATGAAGAGATCGAGCGCTTGCGGCTTGCGGCAACGAGCGCGCTGCTGTCGCGGCGCGACACGATTGTGGTCGCGAGCGTTTCCTGCATCTACGGCATCACCTCGCCGGAAGATTATTTGAACATGCTGCTGACCGTGAAACGTGGCCAGCACATCTCGCGCGAAGCCGTCCTCGGCCGCTTGATCGACATGTTATACGAGCGCAACGACATGAATTTCTCGCGCGGAAGATTCCGCGTCCGTGGCGACGTCGTCGAAGTTTATCCCGCCACCGCCGACGAGGAAGCAGTCCGTCTCGAATTTTTTGGCGACGAAATCGACGCGATTACGCGGTTCGATCCCCTCACCGGCCACGCACATGATTCGTTAGGCATAATTACATTTTTTCCGGCGAAACAGTTCGTCACGCCTGCGGACAAGCTCAATCGCGCCCTGCGGACGATCCGCGAAGAGCTCGAACAGCGCATTGTCGCTCTCGAATCGCAGAACAAACTTCTCGAGGCGCAGCGGCTCCGTATGCGGACCGAGTACGACCTCGAAATGCTTCAGGAAATGGGCTTCTGTAATGGCATCGAAAATTATTCGCGGCATTTGTCCGGTCGCCCGCCGGGATCGAAGCCGTACACCATCATCGATTTCTTTCCGAAAGATTTCCTGGTTGTTGTCGATGAATCCCACGCCACCATTCCGCAAATCGGCGGCATGTATGAAGGCGACAAGTCGCGCAAAACCGTCCTCGTTAATTACGGGTTTCGTCTGCCGAGTGCGCTCGACAATCGGCCGCTGAATTTCGATGAGTTCATGAAACTCACGAATCAGATCATTTACGTGAGCGCGACGCCGGCCGAATTCGAA
>JBAQJG010000331.1:0-3716 GCA_049300145.1 Chthoniobacterales bacterium
GATATGGATTAACCGCTGGCGATGTGAACGACGTCGTTGAAACAGCAATTGGCGGCAAGACGATTACTACAACAGTTGAAGCGCGCGAGCGCTACCCGGTTCGTGCGCGTTATGCGCCCGATTTCCGGCAGGATCTCGATTCGCTGAAACGTGTTTTGATCCCGACGCCGACCGGCGCCCAGATTCCAATTTCACTTGTCGCGGATATTAAATATCGCACCGGCCCGCCCAGCATTCGCAATGAAAACGGACAGCTCGTCGGCTTCGTTTTGGTCGATCCGGTAACAAGCGACATCGACGGTTATGTCCGGCATGCGTCGAAGCGCATCTCAGAACGCATCAGATTTCCAGCAGGCTATCACATCGAATGGGCCGGGCAATTCCAATACATCCAGCAAGCCGAACAGCGTTTGAAGATTGTTGTGCCGCTAACTCTGCTGATCACTTTCATGCTGATTTATTTGAACACGCGCTCCGTAGTGAAGACGTGCATCGTTATGTTGGCGGTTCCGTTTTCACTTATTGGCGCTTTTTGGCTGCTTTATTTGCTCGGCTATCACATGAGCGTCGCGGTGTGGATCGGCTTGCTCGCGTTGGCCGGACTCGATGCCGAAACTGGGGTAGTGATGCTCCTTTATCTCGATCACGCTTGGGAGAAATTTCGGGCCGAGGGCCGCATGAAATCGGTGACCGATCTTCGCGCCGCCATCCACGAAGGTGCTGTTCAACGTCTTCGCCCGAAAGTCATGACGGCTTGCGCAATTCTATTTGGGCTGCTGCCCATCATGTGGTCGCCAATTACACAAACCGGTGCCGATGTGATGAAACGGATTGCCACACCGATGGTAGGCGGCGTCGTGACGAGCGCTTTGCTCGAACTCCTGGTTTATCCGGTTATTTTCTTTATGTGGCGGGAACGGAAAGTGGGTCATGCCCTATGATGATCCAAGCCGTTCCCGTCGAGCGAGCTCGCGTCGTTCATACCGCGCTGCAACTTGAGATTGTAACGATCGTTTGGATGATAATTGAGGCGGGCGCGTCGATCGTCGCCGGAATCGCTGCCCGCAGTTTGCTGCTAATTGCGTTTGGAATCGACAGCGGCATTGAACTGATTTCAGGCCTGGTGTTGTTCTGGCGATTAAAACGGGAAAGTCTGGGTGGCGTGGCAGAAATTGAAAGGTTGGAAAAAGTCGAACGTAAGGCTTCTCGAATTGGAGGTTGGCTGCTCTATCTGCTTTCCGCGTACGTCATTATCCAGGCAGCGTATGGATTGCTGAGCCGCCACGCTGCAGAAAAGTCATGGTTGGGTATCGCAATTGCGATTGCTGCGGCCATCGGAATGCCATTTCTCGCAAAGGCCAAGCTGCGCATCGCGGATCAAATTGAAAGCCGGGCGCTACGAGCTGATGCGATGGAAACTCTCACCTGCGGATATCTGGCCTGGGTGTTACTCGCCGGGCTATCAGCTAATGCTTTGCTGCATTGGTGGTGGCTGGATTCCACCGCTTCTTTGGCGATTGTGCCGCTGTTGCTGCGCGAAGCGAAAGAGGCTTCCAGTGGCAGATGCTGCTCTGACTAATGCCGCGATTCTTCTTGTGTAATCTTTTCTGCTAAGTAGGTCCGCGGTTGGAGACCGAAAGCATCCTGATTCTTATTTGGCTATCTGTTCGTCGGAGGTCGCTGCCTCGATTGCAGAAACTATGTCGTCATTCCCGCGAAGCTTCGCGGCCCGCTCATCGAACTGTGCACCGCTGCTGCCGCTGATATAGAGCATTTCCGGTGAAGCGACGTTATGCGCCGTGCCGCAGATCGGATTTTGTGCGTCTGAATGTAAATAGGTGAATGCCGCGAACTTTTCGCCGCTCTGCTGATCGGGTAACGGATACGACAGAATTGCGTGCTTTGTTAACTCGGTTAGGCCGATGTCGTGTCCCATATCCTCGGGGTCGGCGCGATCATTTTGGCGCATCAGGAAAAATTGGCGCGAGTTTCCAAATACCGCGGAGCGGATTCGGCTTTCTTTGAAGCGGCCATACTGCTGAACAATGGAAATGTTCCAGCAATTGAATTTGCGCATCTGCGCGTAGCTCTCCTTAACGATTTGTTCACCGCCTGGAATATCCAAAAGCCGAGCGACTTCTTCGTACACGTTCCGTTTTCGCAAGCGGCGCGGCATTGTGACGATGTGCTGGCGCGTGTAATTGGTGATGAGGAATCCGGCGACAGCACGCAGCAGCTTCGCCGCTTCGGGAATGTAGCCGAGCTCGAAGTGCGCAATCTTGCCGGTGAGAGAAATGTTACTGGCGCCATCGAGCAGGCAACCGTAGTTGCCATCGGCGCACCACGGCATTAGACGTGTCGCTAGATCGCCCGCCGCAGAATCGGAGCCGTCGAGCTGGATCAATTCTTGAAGCATGCGATGCGTCGGATATTCCGATGACGCGAGGTACGCGAACGCGAGATTGCGAACTTCGCGCCGCGTATTCGGCTCTTTCAGGAACCGAAGCACCTCTTCTTCTGTGACTCCCGCAAGCTGCTGGTTCGCGAGGTCCGCGTTTGTGCGCTGGAGATCGCGAAAATCGACAAAGACATCAAGCGTCGTTGTGCCGGGACGCGTTCGTTTGAGTTTGGCGAGGATGCAAGCGTGCCGGGCAATTTCCAAGAGTCGCTCGGCGTTGCGACGGCTCCACTCTTCAAAGACATCTTCGTAAAGCAGCATGATGTATTTGGCGATCTGCGCTTCGCGGGAAAGTTGTTTGTCCTCGTCGCTACTGACGCCCGCGATCTTGGCGACAAGCGCCATTGCGGATGCGAGTTGCTCAGCCGTAAGAGGCAGACCATGCGTGTCGAGGTAATTGATAGTTAGATGGCCATCCGGCTGGATGATGATCGGTCGCGCGCTCGGTTCTACGGTACGCGTATAGATTTCGTACGAGAGTCCCTCCTCAATTATGACGGTGTAATCGTAGAACGCTTCTGTCTGAGAAAGTAGATCGCAGACGGTGACGCTTTTTCCTGCGCCGCTCATGCCTAACAAGACCGCGTGTTGCGGCGTTTCACTTCCACCGGAACCCGCGAACGTAGTCACGCCGACAAGGTTTCGCTGCGTCCCTTCATAGAGCGCCTCTGCCTGGTCGAGGTGTCCAGTGAACGTCGCGCTAAACGGCAACACGTCGGCCAAGTAACGCGTCTCCGCGTAAATTTTGCGATGCGGATAGCGGCCCCACGGATAGCCGGGCCAGCTTTGATACAACAGTTTTCTGGCTGTGGTGGGCAATGCGCACTCAAGATATTGCGCGCCATTCATTCCATTGATCGCGTTCTTGATCGCCGCCATTTTAACGGCGAGCCCTTCACGCGTTTGGTCCCATGCGCGAATGATGTATTCGATGTTGAATGGCCGCGCGTGTCCGTGCATAAGCGCTGCGATTTTCTTCTGCTTTTTCTCCATCGCGGTGAGCAGAGAAAGGCGCTTCTCGCTTGCGAAGTCGCCAGCCAGGCGGTCGTGCGCTTTCTCTTCGCGGCTTATCTCGGCGCGAGCCGACAGCGATTGAATGTTGACCGTGATGTTGTAGTCGAGCAGCGGCAGCCCGGTGAGACGGTGAACTAAGCCGGGATGCGTGATCTTCGGCCAGCGATTGAGAACGAGCACCGAATGATAAAAACCATCCATCCAAAATCCGGAACTATCATGCAGCCCTTGCGCCTCGCTGTGC